>JAZSKY010000034.1:0-15175 GCA_045535095.1 Eubacteriales bacterium
CGAGGCAGACGATATAATTTTTGCCGAGATCAGTATGAGGGATCTTATATGCCAAAGTAATCAGAATTTCGTTGTAGAGTGTAGAATTTACAATGAGAGTGCACCTGCATGGACGGAAACCGCACCTCCTTCGTTTACAACTGCGAGCGCATATGTGGGAGAGTTGCTTGACTCTCACACCGTTACGTACGGCGGCGGTGTAAGCAACGGAAATTGGTATAGCTTTGAACTCACCCAAGTAGCCAAAGCATGGGCAAACGGAACGCAAGACCCGGCAAAGGGAATTATCTTCAAGGCCGCCGATAGCCACGAGAACCAAACTACAAACCTTTGGTATAAGACCTTTGGCTCGTATAATAGGAGTAATTATCAGCCCGGATTTAGTGTGGTGTATACGCCGAGAATTTCTCTTGACGACTCTCTCACGCTTCCCGAGGGCGAGGAATGGACACTTAATTTTACAACGAATGCCACCTCCGTCACTTGGGCATCCGACAACGAGAATGTCGCAACCGTTGATCAAAACGGTACGGTTACGGGTGTCAGGGCAGGCACAGCTATAATTACCGCAACCATAACCGGAACGGACGGCACTACACAAACAGAATACTGTACGGTTTACGTTTATTTGGAAGATGGTGTGTATTATATTCAAAATATGAATTCCGATTACTATCTACATGTGAAAGACGGCGGAATATCGAATCTCACCGATGTTTATCAATATTCAAAATACGATATTGACGTTGGTGATACTTATCAAATTAGACAGATGTGGAAAATATGTTATCTGGGGTGCGGTCGATACAGCATTAGACCTATGAATAAGTTGGATGCGGGATTAGACGTAACTGACGGCAATGTGGATATTTACGGTATTCCTACAGTTGATACATTAGACAGTGTTCCATCATATTGCGAATGGACGATTAATTGGCGTTCAAGTGGGTATGTTTTCCAAAACGATGATATAAACGATTCAACCATGCAGATCAAAGACGCGTCTACATCATTAGGGGCAACGGTTATAGTTTCTACATATTCAACCAGTCTGAATTGCAGGTGGAGACTAACGAGTATTTCTAATCCGCCAAATGGCGCATATTTGTTTGACAATTTATATGAGACGGTCTCTTCAACCATAACAAGATCGATTGATGTTGGCTCATCCAAAAAACTATCTGAAATTCAGTTAAGTGCTATAGCCTTTTCTAGGACCGATAATAGCCAATCCTTTGATTGGTATTCAAGCAATACATCAATTGCCACTGTTGACTCTAACGGTGCAGTTACTGGTCTTGCAGCTGGTCACACGACTATTACTGGATGCGTATATCGGGGTGGCTCTTATTACTATGTCAACTACACAATATACGTTTCTAAGCTTATAATTTACCAAACGGCGAACACATATTATAATGACGGCAACGGAGATTTTGCAGAGGATTTGATAAGTGGTGATAAATCAGAGAGCGATCTTCGCGCACTGGACTGGATCAATTGGACATCGTTTGTGGGAGATACCTCGGATTCGCATCGGTCAAAATGGGAATATATGTGTACTACACTATTTTCGACCGGGGAACTTGAAACCGTTATTCTCGATATGATAGATCACTTCATGAGTGCATCCGGGCTATATTATAGCAATAGTGTTTTGACGCAAAAAGCACTTGAACACGCCTCGACACAGAACTATATTGAAAACACCAAGGAACAAATTGAGTCGTTAATTTACATATACGGAGGAGATATTAGCGCACTGACATACACATCCGAGGATAGAGATTCCAATCCTCTTGTGTTAACGCTTAGGTTAAATGACATATACGAACCTGTGTACGATACAGCATTAGATAAAATAAACGGGTTGACCATTTGTATCGATGGACTATGGGGGAATAAAATCGAAATAAGCTCTTATCAAATAAATGGTAACAATTATTCCGGTACATTACACTATACCTTGTATGACCATTTTGGTCTAGATCAAGCTGATGTTGAAAAATATGGTGTATTGCCGGGCTTCTGTTCGTGGTATATACTACAACACTATTCCGAATATAATTCCGCATACAAGCCGTTTATTACCATGATTGAGTTCGACGTAACCTTTTCGGGAACAATTTGATAATGTAATCTATTCGGAATATGTAAATAAAAGCAAAACCCAACAAGGAGAAATAAAGTTGAAAAAAACAATAATATGGATTTCCGTAATCCTAATCGTCGTTATTTGCATACCGCTCGGCATACTTTTAAAAGTCAACAACAACCATATATGGAAGCACTCGGCAAACTTCAAGGAATACGCAGATGATTTTACTATGGTCAAGGATTATGTCGAGGTACAGTTTGGCGATGAGGACTATAAGCGGCTGTCGGTATCGATCAACGAAAAGAAAGAAATAAGGTTATATGATGCGGGAACAAATGAATATTTGCAATTACCCACCGATATTCTTTCGTCACTTGAATTGATCCGCAAGCACGGTTTTCCTGACAAAGATTCAAATTTTGATACCATAAAAATTCAAGGAGATCGGATCTCCTTTTGCATCGAAAACGGACAGTACGCTCTCGTTTTCTCACCAAACGAAAGACCGTCATGGGTCAATACACCCACCGAGGACTCGGCGGTGAGAGTCAGATCTATCGGAGATGGGTGGTATCACGTTAGAAAAAAATCGGCATAATGAACACGAAAAATAACACCCTCTCTGACAAAATGAGAGGGTGTTATCTTTTTGAAAATAAATTTTCGCAAGTCATTGAATAATTTACAAAAATTTGCTATAATAGAGCCATAAAGCAAAAAAGGACAAAGAATTTATGAAAAATATAGAGATCCTTGCCCCTGCGGGCGGCGTGCCCCAGCTCGTTGCGGCAGTAAGGAGTGGAGCAGATGCCGTTTACGTCGGACTGAAAAAGTTCAGCGCACGCGCATCGGCGGCAAACTTTGACGAAAATGAGCTTTCGGAAGCAGTAAAATACTGCCACGAATACGGCGTGAAGCTTCACGTCACCCTCAACACTCTCGTTTATGAAAACGAATACGACGAGCTTTTCGATGCGATAAGACAGATTATATCTGCAGGCGCGGACGCGGTCATCGTGCAAGACCTTGCGGTGGCAAAATATATTAAAAAGTCCTGCCCCGACATAGCCCTCCACGCATCTACCCAGATGGCTATACATAACGCCGAGGGAGCGCGCGAGGCACACCGTCTCGGCTTTTCAAGAGTGGTACTCGCAAGAGAGCTGTCCCTCGAAGAAATACGGAAAATACGGGAAAATACACCGCCCGAGCTTGAGCTTGAGGCCTTCATTCACGGTGCGCTCTGTATGGGTGCTTCGGGAAGATGCGAGCTGTCTGCTATGCTCGGCGGAAGAAGCGGAAACAGAGGTCAGTGCGCACAGCCCTGCCGTCTTGATTTCTCTTGCGGCAATATGAAAAACTGTCTCTCGCTCAAGGATATGTCGCACGTCTCTGCGATAAACTCTCTCTCCGACGCGGGAGTCTGCTCGGTCAAGATCGAGGGCAGAATGAAGCGCCCCGAGTACGTTGCCGCCGCAGTTGACGCTTGCGTCAGGGCGCGTGACGGCGAAAGACCGAATATCGAGCGACTCAAAAACATCTTCTCGCGAAGCGGCTTTACAAACGGCTACCTTGTCGGCAAAAGAGGCCGCGATATGTTCGGAATACGCACGAAGGAGGACGTCGTTGCCTCGAAAAATGCGCTTTCCGAGGTCGGCGAGCTTTACAGAAGGGAAAGACAGAGCGTTAAAATATCTGCAAAGCTTTCTTTGTCCGAAGGCAGCGCAGAGCTTACCTTTTCTGACGGTGAGAGATCGGTCAGCGCAACCGCAAGTGGCGAATTTCAGATAAATTCGGAAAGACCGCTCGACAGAGAAAGTGCCGAGAATTTTCTCTCGCGCCTCGGCGGAACGCCATATATTCTTGACAGGGTAACACTCGAAAATCCGCTTGGTATCTCACTCGGCGCGTCCGTTATAAACTCGCTTAGAAGAGAGTGTGCGGAGAAGCTCGGCGAGATGAGAAAAGAAAGCGTAAAATACTCGTTTTCCGCGCCGATACGGGAAAAATACACAAGAAAAAATCGCGTGGCAAACGATATTTACGTCCGCGCGGACAAGTACGAAAAGGTCTTACCTATTATAGATAAGGTGCAGAAAATAATCCTCCCGATAGACGAGATACTCGGAGCTAAAAAGGTCTGCGACAGCGAAAAGATAGTTGCCGAGATGCCGTCTCTCATATACGATTATTCCAAATACGAAGGAAAGCTTGAAAAGCTCTCTGAAATGGGAATAAAGACTCTTTCCTGCGACAATATCGGCTCGCTCGCCTACGCAAGAGAGAAGAGCTTTTCGGTGCTTGGCGGCTTTGGTCTCAATATCACAAATTCCGATTCTCTTGAAGAGTACCGCAAAATGGGAGTACGCGAGGCGGTAGTCTCGCCCGAAATGTCGCTTGGCGCGATCTCCGATCTGTCGGCGGACGCGCGAGTAGGACTTTTTGCCTACGGATACCTTCCGCTGATGCTCCTTCGCGCCTGTCCCGTACGCGCCGCTATCGGCTGCGAAAAATGCGGTGAAAAGGGCGAGATCAAGGATAGATACGGCGTAAAATTCAGACTCACCTGCCACTCAAAAGCGTATAGCTCGCTGCTAAACAGCGTGCCTCACTACGTGGGAGATATAAAGATCCCCACCGACTTTGCGCTTCTTTATTTTACCACCGAAAACAAGAGCGAGGTTGAGAGAATATTTGCCGCATTTACTCGCTCAGAGCGTATCGCAAAGCGTACGAAGGGCTTTTACAATTAAACAGAAAACACCCGAAAGGGTGTTTTTGTTATTATCATATTTCCCACCCGATTTTCATAAAATACTGTGAAAAAACAAAGGGCGGGGAAGAATGATGAAAGGCAGACTGCACGTATTTATAAAAAACACGCTCATACTTGCGATAAGCGCCCTTCTGCTTCGCGTGGTGGGTGTTTATTTCAACGTCTATCTCTCTGATAAGCTGGGTAACGAGGGACTCGGAATCCTCACCCTAACCTTCAGCGTTTACGGGCTCGCCACTACCTTTGCAACGAGTGCGATAAACCTCACCGCAACGAGAATGGTAGCCGATGCAGAGGGCTCGGCGAGCTACTCGGACGTTAAGATCGCTATGCGAAAATGTATAGCCTATTGCCTTTTCTTCGGACTTGGCACGATGATGCTTCTCCTTATTATCGCCCGTCCGGTCGCGCTCGGTCTGCTCGGTGACTCGCGCACCCTTTCGTCTGTCAGAGTCCTTGCGCTGACTCTGCCCTTCGTGTCGCTCTCGAGCGCGGTCAGCGGATATTTCACCGCGGTACGAAGGGTTTTAAAAAGCGCCTCTGTGCAGATATTCCAAATGCTCTTCAGAGTCGCTCTGACAGTCTGCTTTCTGTCGCTTTTGGGACATAATTCTCTTGAGAGATCCTGCCTTTTTACAGTTCTCGCGATGCTTTTTTCGGAGATAGTCTCCTTTCTTCTGCTGTGCATATCATTTGTGATTGATATAAACAAAAAGTACGGTGAATATCGGGAAAAAGAAAGCGAGGATCTCAAAAAGAAAATGCTCGGCATCGCGCTGCCGACCGCCTTTACCTCCTATTTCCGCGCGTCTCTTGTGACACTTGAGCATCTGCTTATCACAAGCGGACTTAAAAAGAGCGGAATGTCGCAGTCCGAGTCGCTTTCCGCCTACGGAGTAATGCAGGCAAAGGCACTCCCGACCGTCCTTTTTCCGTACTGCTTTCTCTCGCCCTTTTGCTCGCTTCTCGTGCCCGAGATAGCCGAAAAGCGCGCGGCAGGGGACGACGTCGGAATAAGAAGAATAAGCGAGCGTGCGTGCAAAATAGTCCTCTCGCTCGGAATATGTGTCTCGGGGATAGTCGCCTGCTATTCAGCGGAGATCGGCGCGCTCATATATTCGGATTCCGAGGCAGGATATTATATCAGGATCCTCGCTCCCGTTATGCCGATAATGTTCATTGATACGACGATAGACAGTATTTTGAAGGGACTTGACGAGCAGCTTTACACTATGAAGGTCAACCTTTTCGATTCGCTAATGAGCGTTGGAATAGTCTTTCTTCTGATACCGAAAATAGGAATGGTCGGCTACGTTATAGAGATAATTTTCTGCGAGATAGTCAACACCTCGCTGAGCGCGTCGCGACTCATTTCAAGGTCAAAAATCCGCGTGGACGTTTTGAGGTGGATAGCTCTGCCGATAGGCGCGTCCTTTGTCTCGATATGGACCGTAAGATTCGTTTTGTCCTCTCTCGGACTCGGCTTTGCCGCCAATCTGCCGCGCCTTTGTCTGCATATTCTGCTGGCGGTAGGGCTTTACTGCGTAGTTATGAGGCTTTTTTCGGACTATTTTCCGCGCGAAATGGCAGAAATTTTCGGAAAAAGAAAGTATATGCAAAAAAAGACTTGAAATTTTATTATTTTAGTGGTAAAATATTTTGATACCGTAAATAATTACGGTAGTATCAGTGAGTTCGTAACCATCCTCACTTAAAACAAAACTAAGGAGAAAATCAAATATGTCAAGAAACAGAGAAAAGATCCGCTTTACCGTACACGCGGCGCTCATCGCGGCGATGTACGCAGCCGTCTCGCTCGCATTTGCTCCGACAAGCTTCGGACCTGTGCAGCTTCGTGTGTCCGAGGCACTTTGCGTGCTGCCGTACTTCACCCCTGCCGCAATTCCCGGACTTTTTGTCGGATGCATCATCTCAAACTGCTTCGTTTCGGGTATGATCTGGGCAGATATCGTGTTCGGCTCGCTCGCCACCCTTTTTGCGGCGATCCTCGCTCGTAAGCTTAGGAAATTTAAATGGCTCGTGCCCCTTCCTGCGGTAGTCCTTAACGCGCTCGTCGTTCCATTCGTTCTTAAATTCGGATACGGATTTTCGGACGCTCTGTGGTTTATGGCGGTGACAGTCGGTCTTGGACAGATAGGCGCTTGCTACTGCTTCGGAATGCCCGTTATGTACGCGCTCGAGCTGTCCGGCATATTTGCAAAAAAGAGTAAAAAATAAGAAAACCAAGGAAAGGTTGGACTTTTAAATAATGGAAAACAAGAGAAGATATTGGATAGGCGGCGCTTGGCCGTACGCGAATAACTCGCTCCACGTAGGACATCTTGCAGCTCTTCTTCCGGGTGACGTTATCGCTCGCTACGGACGTCTTGCAGGATATGACGTTATCTACGTTTCGGGAACCGATAGCCACGGAACTCCGATCACCGAGAGAGCAAAGAGAGAAAAGTGTACGCCCGAGTCGATAGCAGAGAAGTATCACGAGGAGTTCACCCGTGACTTTAACGATCTGCTCTTCACCTACGATAAATATACCGCGACCTTCACCGATTATCACAAGGAAGAGGTCAAGAACATCTTCAAGAAGATATACGATAACGGCTATCTCTTCGAGCAGCTTGAGGATCAGGACTACTGCGAGCCCTGTGGCGCATTCCTTGCCGACAGAGAACTCGAGGGCGAGTGCCCCTCCTGCCACAAGATGACGAGAGGCGACCAGTGTGAGCATTGCACCGCAACCTTCGATGCAAAGGAGCTTACCAATAAGCGTTGCCGCACCTGCGGAAATCCTACCGTTATCCGCAAGAATAAGCACCTCGTATTTAAGCTTTCCGCATTTCAGGACAAGATCTCCGAGTTCGCTAAGGAGAACGAGGAAAACTGGAGATGGAACGCGGTCAACGAGACTAAAAAGTACATCACTCAGGGATTTCCCGACAGAGTTGCCACCCGCGACCTTTCGTGGGGCGTAGAGGTACCCTTCGACGGATACGACGATAAGAGAATCTACGTATGGCTTGAGGCAGTGCTTGGCTACTGCACCACCTGCAAGGCGGTCTGCGAGGAAAGAGGACTTGACTACGATAAGTTCGTATCAAGGGACGGCGACATTCACGCATACTTTATCCACGGAAAGGACAATATCCCCTTCCACACTGTAATTTTCCCTGCGCTTCTCGCCGCAATTTCGGACGAGATCTGCCTCCCTACTCACATCGTTTCGAGCGAATATATGAATATGAACGACGAAAAGATGTCCAAGTCGAGAGGAAACATCATCTCGGTACACTCTCTTGCAGAGAAGTATCCTGCAGACGCGATAAGATTCTACACGATACTCTTCAACCCCGAGCGCAGAGACGCAAACTTTGCTATTCCCGAAATGATCCAGACCTACAACAAGTTCCTTGTCGGCGGATTCGGAAACTTCGTAAACCGTAACCTCTCCTTCCTTAAAAAGAAGTACGACGGTGTTGTTCCCGCAGGCAAGGTCGATAGCGAGGTAAAAGCATACGTCGAGGGTCTTTACGAGTCTATCGGAAATAAGATAGACGCGGGCGAGCTTCGTAGCGCGGCAGAGGAGATCGTTACCGTTATTCAGTATGCAAATAAGTACTACGACGAGTCGAAGCCGTGGGTAGCCGCAAAGGAAGATCCCGAGCTCTTCGGAAATATCACCGCAAGCTGCATCTACCTTATGGCGAATATGGCAAATCTCTTTAGCCCGATCATTCCGCAGGGCTGCGAAATTCTTTCGAGAATGCTCGGCATCACTCCCTCCTGGAAGCCTGTCGAGATGCCTGAGACCTTCACTCTCGGCGAGATCGAGATGCTCTATAAGAGAATCGACGAAGAATAAGCGCAACACTCCGTACGGAGTATCACGCGTTGACGTATCGACAAAATAAAAAAAGAGCAAGAACGAAAGGATTTTTCCTTTTATTCTTGCTCTTTTTGTCTTTATTGTGTGCGATTTAATCTATATTTTCCTTGCTTTCTTCTGACGTTTCTTCGTCCTTGTTTTCCGTATCCGCGGGAGCGCTCGGTGCTTCCTTTGCCTCGCGAGCTCCAACGCGCGCGTCAACAGCTTCCTTTATAAGCGTGTAGATCACCGCGAATATCGGCACACCGAAGAACATTCCGAAAAGTCCGAACAGCGCGCTCATTATGATAACTGCAAGAGTTATCCATACGGGCCTAAGTCCGAGCGAGTCGCCGAGCATTTTCGGCTCTATTATCTGCGAATCTGTGAGTCCGACCACACAAACGATAATGATATAGGCAACAAGCATATCGGGAGCGGTAAGAAGAATGATGAATCCGCAAACGAAGGAGGCAATAAGCGGTCCGAAGGTGGGAACCATATTCATAACTCCGCCAACGAGAGCGAGTATCTCTGCGTACGGCATACCGACTATCTTGTAAACTGCGTATAAAACAATGCCGACTATCGTTGAGTCAAACGCCTTTCCGCGAAGGAATTTGGCGAATTTCACGTCTATATCGTCAACGATGTGAGAGGCAAGCGCGAAGGTTTTGGGCTTCATAAACGCTTTCGCGAGACGGTTTACCTGCGAAACGAGAAGCTCCTTGTAGTAAACGAAATAGACAGAGAGGAATATTCCGATAAAAATCGTTTTTACCTCGTTGACAAAATTTGCTATAAAGGTTATAATATAGTCGGACGCGCTGACTACCGCTGCGAGTATCGACGAAAGAGCATTCGTGAGAACGTCTCCGAGATTTCCTTCGTTCTGAAGGACTGACGAGTATATTTTGTCAAAGGCAGGCGAGTTTTCGCGCAGAGTCGAGATGTACGCATCTATCGAGAGGTAGTAGCTGTGAAGAGTAGCGCCGATGCTGTTTATGTTTTCGGTAACTCTCGGAGCGATAAACCAAATGAAAGCGGTTATGACCGAGAAGAAGATGAGGAAGGTGCAAAAGAGAGCGATAAGCTTTCTTATTACCGACTCCTCGCGCTTTTTCTGTATGAATCTGAACACCTTGTGGTGAAAGAAATTCATCGTGGGCGACATAATGTAGGCAACTATCAAAGCGTAGAAGATAGTCTTTATTATTTGTACTATACTGCCCAAGAGGGACACAAGTCCGAGCGGACGCACTATGATATAGTTCCAGCAGACTATTGCAAAAAGAATGATAAGTGCCGAGTAAAGCGCTATCGTATTGTATTTTTTGTTGTTGAAGGATAGCTTCATTTAAGTTTAAGCCCTTTCCGTCTAAAAAAGTTGACACCGAAACGGTCGTTAGTATAATTATACAGCAGTTATTAAAATAAATCAATACAATACACAAAATAATACACAAATTATTTACTTTTTACCTTGCGAGGAGTAAAATGGAAGAAAAAACAGCGGTATCCCTTCGCGCGTGCGACGGATATGAAATAGAAAAGGTAACGGAAGCGTTAAGGCGTCTCTTTGACGATATTTCGCTTGAAAAGGACGAAATATGCGGCAAAAGAGTGGTGATCAAGCCGAATCTCGTTCGTAAAATGGATATTTCGGCGGCGGGAACGACAAATCCCTTCGTTGTGACCGCACTCGCAAAGATCTGCTTCGAATACGGAGCAAAGAGCGTCACGATAGCCGAAAGTCCCGCAGGATCTTATACAGACTCATCTGTAAGGGCGTCTTACAGAGTCGGAAAGATGGACGAGGCGGCAGAGGCCTCGGGCGCTACGCTGAATTTTGACCTTTCGTCAAAAAGACACCCCTCGCTCGGCAGTGACAGAGACCGCACCTTCAATATAATTTCTCCTATCACCGATGCCGACCTTGTCATCAACGCGTGTAAATTAAAAACGCATAACCTTACGGGAATGAGCGGCGCTGTGAAGAATCTCTTCGGAGTTGTACCCGGCACAGAAAAGCTCGAAATGCATGCGCTCTATCCAAATCTTTCCGATTTTTCGGGAATGATCTGCGACCTTTGTAAGACCGTCTGTGAAAACGTCAAGACTCTCAACGTAATCGACGCGGTCGTCGGTATGGAGGGCAACGGCCCGACAAACGGAAAACCGAAAAAGCTCGGATTTTTGGGAGCCTCACGCGACGCCTTCGCGCTTGACGGTGTCTGCGCCGAGATAATCGGAATGGGCGAGCTTTCCTCGATAAACACAAAGGCGCGAGAGCTTGGATTTTCAGGTGACTTTGAGGTCGTCGGCGACAAGGTTGAGGACTTCGTCTGCCCCGATTTCGTCCTGCCCGATAGCTCGGACACAAATAGAAGCGCGATAAATATCCTCTCAAAGCTTTTCGGCGGAAGACTCATGGAAACGCTCCGTCCGCGACCTGTGATCGACTGTAAAAAGTGCGTCGGTTGCGGCGAATGTGCAAGATCTTGCCCTGCAAAAACGATAGTTATCACCGACAAAAAGGTGGCTCTTATATATAAAAAGGACTGCATAAAATGCTTCTGCTGTCAGGAGCTTTGCCCCAAGGACGCGATCAGGGTAAAGAAAAATCCTATTCTGAAGCTCGCAGGACTTTTCACGTAAGCGAAAGGAATTTGTTATGACAGATAAGCTGTTATGCCCTGCAAAAATCAACCTTTTTCTTGAAATAAACGGAAAAAGAGAGGACTCGTATCACACTCTTGATATGGTGATGCATACGGTGTCATTTGGCGATACTCTCAGAGCGTCTCTCACAAAGGGAAGCGGCGAGATAAAGCTCAAAACGGGAAGGGTAGGCGGGTTTCCCGAGGGCGAAAAGAATATCGCATATCGCGCCGCAGATAAATATTTTTCGGCGTTCGGAATAAAAAACTACGATATAGAAATGTCCTTTGACAAGATAGTACCGATGTCGGCAGGACTCGGCGGAGGCAGTGCGGACGCCGCAGGCGTACTCCGTTTCCTTGAGCACAGTTTCAAAACAGGCGACATCGAAACGCTCGACAAGATCGCTCTCTCGCTCGGTGCGGATGTCGTTTTCTGTCTGCATGGCAGATGCGCTCGCGCTCGCGGAATAGGTGAGATACTCACTCCCGTAAGATCGCTTTCGGAGGATCTTTATATCGTTATTGCCAAAGGCGAGCGCGGAGTGAACACGAAAAAGGCGTACGCCGAGGCAGACCTTCTCGACGCTTACGGTATAAAGAGCGCGGATGCCCTTATATCCACGCTTGAAAAGGGAACTCCCGATTATAAAATGATGTTCAACCGATTTGAGGACGTAGCCATCAGGGATCTCCCCGAGATCGGTGAAATAAAGGAAATAATGAGAAATAGCGGCGCGCTCGGACAGATGATGAGCGGAAGCGGAAGCGCGGTTTTCGGTATCTTTGATAGCGAGAAAAACGCCCTCGCCGCAGAGAAAGCCCTTGCGGCAAGAGACGTCTTTTCCACAGTAGCGAGACCGCTTACGTCATTTGATTTTTAAAAAGGGAAATAAGCAGCCGTCTCGCCTGCCTGTTCATCTCGCGAAAGTCCATAGCGTCTATATAAATTTTTTCAAGACTGTCATGAAGCTCTCCGATCTCGGAGAGCTTTTTCTCTGCTACAGAAAGCGCCTCTGACGATGCTTTTCTCAGATATTTCAGGTCGCTTTTCTCGGCAGAAATGCCTCTTGAAATAAAGCGCTCCATATTGATAATTTTGTCGCCCTCGCCCTCCTTTGCAACGAACGAGACCTGAAGATCGCGCGCAAAAATACCGTCAGTACGGCAAAATACGGGAGACTCCGAGTAGTCGATACCGACACCGCGTAAGGTGAGCTTTGACTTTAAAGAGTCAAGGAAAAGATGAGACACGCGGTATTTGTCTCTGAAATAGCAGACCTCGCTTGAGAGCGCCTCGTAGCTGTCGAGAAATACTCTGCCGCGCGTGCCGAGAGATGATAGACCGCGGTATCTCGTCTTTTGACCGTCCCCCTTGAAAAGGCGGGCGAGACGCTCTGCGGCGGCGTCCATTTTCTCCTTGTCGAGGTATCTGAGAACGGTTTTCTCGGCAAGATTTTCGGCAAGCGCGGACATTCGCATCAGCTCATAGACCTCGCCGTAGAGAGTCTTTATTTTTTTGAGGAAATATTCTATCTCGCCGGACGCGCACCTCAGAAGGGAAGGCGACCAGAACTGCCCGAGATTTACTATCTCGTCGCGTACTCCCGGCATTTTCGGATCAACGCAGTGCGGAGACGTTCCGTCTATAACTGCAAGCACAGAGTCGCCGATAAGCACTCCGTCAAGAGATTTCGGATCGGACGAGCATAAAAAATACTCGACGTCAAGACCTCTGTTTTCCGCCTCCGCGGCGACCGCTCTGATAAGCGTTGATTTGCCCGTTCCCGGACCGCCCTTGAGTATTACCGTGTGGCAGACGTCAGAGAATATCTCTTCAAATCTGCTTTGAAATCCTGCGCCCGTATTCAGCGCGGCGAAATATACCTTTTTCGACTCTACGGGACTTTTGAAGATCGCATTTTGATAATTCATATAGCTCTGCGGCACGCTTGGTGCCCTCCTTTTTAAGTATCAATACATTTTATGCCGAATTTTGACCTTTTGACAGACTCAAAAATGACGAAAAACTGTTGAAAAAAGGAAAAAAGTATGATATAATAGGGCATCTTATTTTTTGGAGCGTTTAAAATGGAAAAAGAAAATGCGATCGAGATGTATAACAGCAAGATCAAAAGAGTGGTCATCACCGCAGACGAAATAAAGGATGCTATTGCAAAAGCAGGTAAGGAGATAGACGCGATATACGACGGAAATCCGATACTGCTCGTCAGTATTCTCAAGGGATCGTTCGTTTTTATGGCGGATATATGCCGCGCGGTCAGCGTACCCTGTGAGATAGGATTTATGTGCGCAAAGAGCTACTATGAGGGTACGGTTTCCTCGGGCGTAGTGCAGATCACTATGGATCTTGATCAGGATATAAGCAAATACCACGTCATTATTATCGAGGATATAGTTGATACGGGAAGAACTCTCAGCGATATAACCGCCCTTCTCAAATCTCGCGGACCGCTTTCGCTTAGAGTTGTAACCCTTCTTGACAAGCCGTCAAGACGTCTCGTTGAGTTTACCCCCGATCTCGCGCTCTTCACTATCCCCGATTACTTCGTTATCGGATACGGACTCGACTGCGCCGAGTATTTCAGAAATCTCCCGTATATTGCCGAATATAATCAGGAAGCATAAAATAAAATCACTTGTTGCCTTGGCAACAAGTGATTTTTTATTTATTTTATTATCTGTCCGATCTTGTATTTCTCGCGCCAGGACTCGAAAATGTCGTGGACCTCAAGCTCGCACTGACCCTTTCTCAAAAAGTCTGCAAGAGCGACCGTATCGTCTATCTCGTCGGGAACGTAGATTCCGCAATGTGGCTTGTAAGTATCTCCGTGGTAATCAGAGCCGCAGGAAAGCTTAAGATCATGCTCGCTTGCGAACTCGATAACCTCTTTTTTGTCATTATAATTATAAATAGGATGACAGTTGATCTCCACGCCGTGCAAATATCTCGGATCCTGCGGAAGCGTTCCGCGTCTGTACGGATGCGCCTGATAGAGCAGGGCGTTTTCGGATACACAGTATTCAAAAAGCTCTTTTTGTGTAAGAGAATGAAGCTGGGGCGCCTTTGCGGCTCTCTCGTGAGTGAGACCGTAAACGAGAAAATCTATTCTCGGAAGATCGTCAAGCGTTATTTCGAGTCCGAAAAGGACCTTCAGCCCTGCCTTTTCACCGACTTTTCTTGTGTGAAGATATTCCTCAATGTACGCGTCGCGCCAAGCGGGGAACTTTTCGTCCTCAACGTAGTAGTTTCGCTTGTAGTGATTAGTCAGAACTATCGCGTCAATACTGTCGCGTACGCAAAGATCAACGAGATCCTCGGCACAGCATTTACTGCAACGGCTTATAGCGCTCGTGTGAATGTGTGGATCAAGAAGCATTTTACCACGTCCTTTTTTGAAAATCAGACCGCACTTTTGTACTTTATAACAGGGGAAGTGCCGTTTTTAAGAGTGTCCTCGGTGATAGTTACGCTCTCTACGTTCTCGCTCGAGGGAATTTCGTACATAATGTCGAGCATAATTTCCTCAAGTATCGCGCGCAGACCTCTCGCACCCGTATTTCTTTCAATAGCGCGTGCGGCGATAGCTCGGATCGCACCCTCCTCGAAAATAAGGTCAACCTTATCCATAGAAAGAAGCGCCTTGTACTGCTTTGTGAGCGAGTTTTTCGGCTCGGGGAGGATTCTCGAAATCATATCGGTATCGACACTGTCAAGCCTTACGATTACAGGCAGACGT
>JAZSKY010000029.1:0-7390 GCA_045535095.1 Eubacteriales bacterium
AGACTCTGTGAAATCCTTTCTGAGATAAAGAACAGCGTTTTTATCTGCCGCAGAAAGATTTACAGAGGTGAATGCCTTAGTAAATGCATCCCACGAAGCATATCCTGCTACAACCTCGCCGTTCTGGAAGAGAACGAAGGGGTAAGTGGAGATGGGATAAGCATCAGTAGGAATATATCCGTAAGGGGTTTCCTCCATTGCCGCAATCTTCATTGTGTAAGTGTACGGACTTGATGCAGATGCGGTAGATGCGCTAAGAAGCTTACCGCCTGCAGTATTATAGTATCTGTCATCAAGGAGAGTATCAGAAACGATAGTGGGATAATTGCCATTATCGTCTATTACGAATATAACGCTATCAGCACCACGGCTATTTGCGGTGTTTGCCGCACAAATAGAAACGTAGGAATCGTAGGTTTCCGAAACTTCAAGGCTTCCGCCCTTTATTGTAACGTTTACATTGATCTTGTTATCGTCCTCGTAAAGATCGAAGATGTTAAGCGCCGCCGTAGGCTCAACGCTTGCAAGGTCTATCTTGCAACCGTTAAGGTTTACGTAAGCGTTACATCCTACAGTTCCGTCGCCATAGCAGTCAATAATCATTCCATTCCACGTTTTATAGCCCGTCTTAAGACCAAAGGTAACATTATAAAAATCGAAATAGAAGTTCTTAGGAGTGGTGTATTCTTCCGCAGCAGAGTTGTTAAATGCTACAACAGGGCCGTTCAGCGTAAGGATCGTTCCGTCCTTAATGATAAACTTCGAGTCGTGAATATCGCCGTTTGTTGCTCTGCCGACCGCGTTGAATATGTAAGTTTCGCCGCTGGTCAGAGTATAATTATTAAGGTCAAGAACAAAGGTTCCGCCCGTATAGCCGAAGTATACAGAGTTGAGCTTATCAGTGGATGCGTCCGATCTGAGAAGAACCTGTGCCTCCTTGTTTGCAGACGAGGATCCCTGAATAAGCAGAGTGGTTGCGCCTGCCGCCTGACTCCAAGCAGTATACGCACCTACAAACTTGCCATCCTTAAAAAGAATGAAGGGATACTCGTTTCCGTTTGCATATATCGAGGGGATCGTTCCGTACTTTGTTACAACCGCACTCGGGTCGAAAGCGTCAACCACGAATACCACAGATGCCTCGGGCATAGTAAAGGTATAGCTTCCGCCCTCTTCGGGAATATCAATATCGATACCCTCGGAGTTACCCTCAACGTATTTTACAGACTTTATAACACAGCCGTCCGCGGGAGTGATAGTAACGCTCACACTTTCACCAGCCGACTTTGCTCCGCCGCCCGTGATAGTTGCGTTCATACCCGAGATAGTTACGCCGAATTTATTTTCGGAAGCAATTACCGCATTTACAAACTGCGCACCGATATACTGCTGAGCGTTTGCAGTATAGTGCCAGCCATCGTGCTGCGGAAGTCCTGCTGTATCAACGATATACGTATTTGCAACAGCGCTTGTGATATTTATCTGAGCGTTATTTATATCAGCAAGAAATTCAGGCTGATTGTAAACAAATTCTCCGCTTGCATTCTTTTCGGGATTAGCAGTTATCTTGCCCATAACGAAAGGAAGCTTTGAGAGGTCAGCGCCCGAAACTGCTCCAAGGTCGTTTCTAATGTCTGCAATAAAGGTGGAAAGAAGCTCCTCGTACGCCGATGCGTAAAGTTCGGTGCCGGTTTCCGCTTCGCCCTGCATCCACCAAAATCCCTTGATGACAGGGGTGTATCCTTCTGCCTTGAGAATATTAAGTCCGTCCTCAACCGTCTTAATAAAATCGGCATAGAGTGCGCCTATCTTATTTCCCTCGGTCGATATACCGTACTTTGCTATGTACGTAGGCGAAGTCCACGTTCCGTGGTTTTTCGATACGTTTCGCGAGGTATCGGGATAAAGGAAGGAAGATCCTCTTCCGAACTTGATAACGGCGTTCATTCTATCGGTATTGCCTACAACAGAGGCTATTCCGATTTCCGCTCCCGCTGCGCCGGAATCCTTACCCTGTCCTATCTTGACGGGGACAAATTCGTCGCGTAGGTCGTTATCGTTTGCCTTTCCGTAATAAAGGACATTATCAAATCCGTCGGTGTATCTTGTATCTACAAGAAGATCACCTTGAGGACTTGTACCGTGTCCTGCCGCATTTGACTGACCTGCGATCAGCCAGACGTCGATCTCACCCTTCGGTTCGACGCTCTTTTCAAGCGCGAACGAAGAGAGAGCAAGGAGAAGCCCCAAAGATACCGCAAAGATACAAATAAGGCTTATCCAAAGAAGTTTTTTCGATCCTTTCATTCTTTTTCCCCTTTCTTTATTTGGAAATTCGTTATACCGATAACTTTGGCATGTTATCATGTACCAGTTTATTATACCACAGCACCCCCCCGTTGTCAATAAAAAAGGTGAACTTTCCTCACTTTCGGCGTTTTGTATAATTTGCAAGGTTTATTATATACAATTTGCACAAGAGTTGTGATTTTCATGTTAATTTTGTCCTATTTTTCTTTGTACTTTTCGCTATTTTGTACTTTTTGGCATAAGGGAGTGTAAGGTTGTATTTGGGAGGCGACGCAGTTTTAGTATTCCGCCGACCGCTCGGGCGAATTAGAACATTCAGGGATTGCGGGAGGGAAAATCCTACCCCTATCTGTTAATTTTTGCTCGTCGGGGAACACCTCATCCGTCGCTAACGCGACACCTTCTCCATCAAGGGGAAGGCTTTCGGGAGGAGCAAGCCCCTCCCCTACGGGGCTTCGGTGAATTTTGCTATACTTTTGCAGATGTTATCCGTAGTAGCAAATTAAGGCGCCTATCTGCGCCGCATCGATCAGACACGCCGCGTTGCGGCGGGCAAACCGCGACGCCGTTGGGAGCGCGTTTGCCGAAGGGGAGAGTGTTTCCTGAAGGGAGGGGGGTAGTGTTTGCGGAGCAAACCGTAGGCGCACCAAAGGTGCGGTTTTTCCCCTCCCTAACAGCCGATCTTTGCGAGACTTTCTGTCGGCGCAGAAAGTCGGAAAAGCAATGCACAAACGCGTCTATTGTGTGTTCGTGCAAATCAAGCACCTCTTTTATATCCTTTTCGTTATGGCACTCCTTGTCCAGATAACAAAACTGGAGTCCGAGAGCGTCCGCTCCGTTATTTATCGCCTTGTCGATATAGTCAAGCATTTTTGACTTGTCCTTTTCAAGTATCATTGCGGTCATAAGCGGCTCGCTGTGATTTAAAAAGGTTGCCTTCATTCGGTTTCCTCCATAATAAATATCTTTTACGATTTTACTATTTAAGCCTATTATAACACATTTTCTCCTACTTGCAAGTGAATATATTACTGTTTTTCAAAAAAATATATTAAAATATTAAGGTGAAAAGAAAAACGCCTCTGCTTACGCAAAGGCGTTTTGCCGTTTTTTAAAGTCCCTCTACTCTTCGGACGCTTTCAAGCTCGGCGATGTCGCGCAAAATCTCCTCGTGGTCGGTCTTTGCAGGGAATTTCAGCGTGAATACGGCAGAAATTCCGTCGTCGTCAGGGCTTTTATTTATCTCTGTGCTGAGTATCTCGATCTTCTTATCGTTTATCATCTGATTTACGGTGTAAATATCCTTTTTGTCCGAAAAATCAACGTAAACGTTCATTACCTTCGAGCTGGATATGAGATAGTATTCGATCTTGGAAAATACCATCTGCGCGAAAAGGATCATAACCGTACAGAATATGACCTCAATATAACAGCCTGCGCCTGCGGCAAGTCCGATTATCGCGGTTGTCCAGAGGCTCGCCGCGGTGGTGAGTCCCTTCGCGTCCTTACGTCTTGTTACGATTATCGTACCTGCACCGATAAAACCCATTCCGCTGACTACCTGCGCGCCGATCCGCAGAGGATCGGTCGGGAGTCCCGATGCGAGAAACTGTCCGAGAAGAGAGGTCATTGCCGCACCCATTGCGATAAGAATATGGGTACGGAATCCTGCTGCGCGTCTTTTCTGCTCGCGCTCTATTCCGATAACGCCTGCGCATATTACCGCAAGAGCGAGACGGAGTACCATGCTTATCTCGTTAAAGGAGTAAATAGTTTCAAGAAATTTTTCCATCTTAACCTCCTTATATCTCCTCGACGGTGCGCACGCCGTCAAGCGACACAAGCTCTGCCATTACGACCGAATGAGCCGAGCTTTTCGGAAGCCTTATCGAAAGAACGCAGCCCGGATAGGGCGAATCTGCATTTTTGCCTCTGTTTACCTCGATATCGTATATCTTTACGCCGATCTTTTTCAGCGCGTCTATCATAACGCCGACGTCTGCGCCCGAGGTATATTCAACGTATATATTCATATTTTTTGCGCCCGAGACGACCTTGGCCTCGATTTTTGAGAAAACGGTCATAGCAAGGAGCATAAATGCAAATCCGACGAGCGCACCGATATAAAATCCTGCGCCGATGGCAAGTCCCATACAAGCGGACGCCCAGAGTCCTGCCGCGGTGGTGAGTCCCTTGATCTTCTGTCTGCCCGTCACGATTATCGTACCCGCGCCAAGAAAACCGATTCCGCTGACTACCTGCGCGCCGAGACGCGAAACGTCTGTCGCGTATCCTCTTTCAAGAAGGTGATGACTTATAAGCATAGTAAGAGTCGCACCGAGACAAACGATCATGTGCGTACGAAAGCCTGCGGGACGGCGCTTGCGTCCTCTGTCTATTCCGATTATTCCTCCGCAAACAAGCGCAAGCGTGAGTCTTATTATCGCACTTAACGCGCTGTATTCGGAGAGCATTTCAAAAAACTCTTTCACTTTTTCCTCCTTCTCGACCCTTTGGTAAAAGCCCGATTTTTACAAGTATATCGCCGCACGGCGATATTATTACTCCTATTATATCATAAAAAGCGAAAAATTGCAATCCCCCTCGCTTTCGCCGTAATTGACAGGGGCAAAAAGATGTGGTATAATGCAGAAAAGAACGATTTTCTTACAAACGCGAGGAAAACAAATGATAAATACCGACGTCAAAATATCTTCTCACGGCTACGAGGCGCACTTTTCGAGTCTGCTCGGCGGCACTTGCTACCGACTCTTTCACGCGCCCACAAAAAGCGAGATCCTGCGCACTCCGAAGGACGAAAACGAGCTGTTTTCCGAGATATATCTCTTTGGAAATCCGATGCTCTTTCCGTGCAACAGAATACGCGGCGGCGAGTTCGTTTTCGAGGGGAGAAAATACTCGTTTCCCATAAATGAGCCGTCAAGCGGCTGCCATATTCACGGCGAGCTTTACAAAACTCGCTTTGACATAAAAAACCTTGAAAATGACCGAGTTTCCTTTGTTTTCAGCGCAAAAGCGGGCGATTATCTTAATTTTCCGCACGCCTTTGAGATAGAGCGAACCTATATTCTCGGTGAAAACGGACTCTCGGAAAACGTCAGAGTGACAAATCTTTCGGACGAAAATATGCCCTTTATGCTCGCCTTTCACACAACGCTGAACATTCCCTTTTCTGCTCTCGGAGAGGGTGCGTCCTGCACGCTGAAGCTCCCCGTTGTACGCGAGCAGTTCCGCGACGAAAATTATCTTCCAACTCTCAAATATGCCTGCGGCAGAGAGCGCGACAGAGCGCTTGAGGAGGGAAAATATAATATCTGCGCTCAAAGTGTCTCGGCGCTTTACGAAACAAATGGTGAAAAGGCTGAAATATACGACGAAAAGGCAGGCGCATCCCTCGTTTACGAGGGTGACGAAAATTACCGATACCGTATGCTCTGGCGCAGAGACGGGGCGAATTTCGTCGTGATCGAGCCGCAGACCTGCGCTATCGACTGCTTCCACCTTGAAAACAGCGCCGAGGAAAACGGACTCGTTATCGTAAAGCCGAGCGAGACGGTATCCCTCTCGACAAGATTCTCGATTAAAACAAATTAACAAAAACGCCCACGTTGTGGGCGTTTTTGCTTGTTTTATTCAGGTTTGTACGGGAAGCTTGGCATGGGTTTAAGCTTGAACTCGTTTATTCTGTGGAGATAGTCGATACGCTCCTTTTTGGCAGGATCGTCACACACGCCCGTACGGATATATTTATCGAGCATAGCGTAGGTAAATCCGAGATTGTCCTCGTCGGTCTTGCCGCAAAGTCCGTCGGACGGCACCTTTTTAACGATATGCTCGGGCAGTCCCGCCTCGATGCCGAGGGCAACGACCTCCGCAACCGTGAGGTTGGCGAGCGGACTGAAATCGCCTGCCGCGTCACCGTATCTCGTTGAATATCCGACGTAGTCCTCGGAAAGATTGCAGGTGTTTACAACTCTTCCGTTTTTAGACTGCGACACCGCATAAAGCACCGACATTCTGACTCGCGGCGCGAGATTTATCTTTGTCTGATTCGAGACCTCACCGACCTTGCCGACGATAGCTCCCATGAGTGCGTCGTAGCCCTCTTTTATGTTAATCTCGTGATTTTCTATTCCGAGGAAATTCACAAGCTCTCTTGCAACGTCGATGTCACTCTGCTCGCCGTTAGGCATAAGTACGCCTACAACTCTGTCCTTGCCGAGTGCGCGGACGCAGAGCGCCGCCGCTACCGACGAGTCCTTTCCGCCCGAGATTCCGAGCACCGCCTTGCAGTTTTTTCCGTTTTCGTCAAACCACTCTTTTATCCAGAGGGTAATATCGTCAAGCACCTTTTTTGCGTTAAAATTCATTGTAAAAGTCCTTTCAAAGCATCTTTCTGCTTTCAGTTTAATATTTTATGCCCGAAATGTCAACAGAAAGATCAAAAAATTATAAGAAATTTTAATTATAATAGTGACTTTTTGATTTTTTTGTGATATTATATCATTTGCAGAGCATGTATAAAGCAGCCCTCTCACCCGACCTTGTCGGGAGCCTCGCCCTTTGGGAGAGGTGGCGAAGCCGCCGGAGAGGGGTGCGATGGGTGAATTTTAGATTATCGGGGAACTACTCATCCACCGCTATCACGGTCCCCCTTCCCTCACAAGGGAAGGCTTTCGAGAGGTGTGGATCGGATTTATTTGTATGTTCTTAAACCTCACCCCTATCCGTAAGCAGAGGCGCCCTTTTTGCGCCGCATCAATCAGATACAATAAAGAACAGAAGATTTACCCTCTATTGTTTCGCTTTGTAGCGGGGGTGGGTTGGATTTTAAGGATAGGGAGGGCGAGTTCTGTCAAGAGCATGATTGTAAACAATTGTGCAAGATGATTGGTAACAGTTTTGCTTCGTTTAGTTGATGCTTTTGGAAGCCGAACGGAGCGTAGCGGAGAGAGGCTTCCAAAAGCGGCGCGCGGCTCAATCAAGGCGCGAAATGCGGCGGTTGAGCAGTTGCTCGGTCCGCAGATCGATCTCCGCGATCTTATAGTTGCGGTAGCAG
>JAZSKY010000048.1:0-36965 GCA_045535095.1 Eubacteriales bacterium
GTTCCCGCAGGTGACATCGGTGTTGGCGCAAGAGAGATCGGCTACCTCTTCGGTCAGTATAAGCGTCTGCGCGACGAGTTCACCGGCGTTCTCACCGGTAAGGGACTCTCCTACGGGGGATCGCTCATCCGTCCCGAGGCAACCGGCTACGGCGCAGTTTACTACACCGTTGAAATGCTCAAGCATTTCGGCGACGATATCAAGGGCAAGACCTTCGCTATCTCGGGCTTCGGTAACGTTGCTTGGGGTACCGTTAAGAAGGTTAACGAGCTTGGCGGTAAGGTAGTTACCATTTCCGGTCCCGACGGATATATCTACGACGAGGACGGCATCAGCACCGAGGAGAAGGTAAACTTCATGCTCGAGATGCGTGCTTCCTGCCGTAACAGAGTTCAGGACTACGCAGACAAGTTCGGCGTACCCTTCTATGCAGGCGAGAAGCCTTGGGGCGTAAAGGCAGACATTCTTATGCCTTGCGCAACTCAGAACGAGGTTCGTGAGGCTGACGCAGAGAAGATCATCGCAAACGGCGTTAAGTACTACGTTGAGGTATCCAATATGCCTACCACCAACGAGGCTATCGCTATGCTCAAGAACGCAGGCGTTGTAGTTGCTCCCTCGAAGGCAGTTAACGCAGGCGGCGTTGCTACCTCCGATCTTGAAATGTCCCAGGACTCCGTGCGGTACTCCTGGAGCGGGGAAGAGGTTGACGCTAAGCTTAAGACCATCATGAAGAACATCTTCGACGCATCGGTTGACGCGGCTAACAAGTACGGCCTCGGCGACGATCTCGTTGCAGGTGCTAACATCGCAGGCTTCCTCAAGGTTGCTGACGCAATGATGGCTCAGGGCGTTTGCTAAAATATTAAAATGTAAACGGGAATGCTTCGGCATTCCCGTTTTTTCTTTTAAATAATAAAAAAGGCGGATAAAATCCGCCTTTTTATTTATCTTGTTTATTTCTCACTCGTGAAGAAATATTTGGCCTCGACCTTTTCGTCCTTTACGAAATCGATGCTCGGAAGTCCGCTTCCGACGAATATAAGCTCTTGAGGAGATCAGAACCAAGGCAAGATAAAATTAAAATAGAACGAAGGGTTGCATTTTTTGCAACCCTTCGTTCGTTTTATGCAGAAATTACCGGGGCTGACAAAAAATAATCATTGTGGTATACTAAAAATGAAGATATGTTACACACTATATTGATTTTATGGAGGAAAAGAGAATGAGAAAATTTATCAGCTTGTCAATTCTTACCTGCATGCTGCTTGCTTTCTTTATTTCGTGTAACGGCGATAAAGAAATTAACGAAGAAAACGCAAAATACGATGAAGCCATCTCACTTATTAATTCCGGCAATATCGATGGTGCGTATGAGATGTTGAAAACACTTGGAGATTACGAGCCGGCAGTCAAGACGCTTGCACGCTTTCGATACGTTGCGACCGAAATTTCGTTTGGCAAATTTGATAATAGCGGAAACAACATAGGTGAAAACGGTGTCTATACTCTCACGTTAAACGAAAACGGTCTTCCCGCTAAAAGAGTTGTGCAAAATTCAAGTGATGGCAAAACGTTTGAGTATTACTACGACTCAAACGGAAATTTGGTAAAGGAGACCGAAACAAGCCGTAACGGTAAAACGAGAACATACGAATACACGTACGACTCAAACGGAAACAAGATCAAAGAAGTCGAAACAGATCTTGAAGGCAATCAATACATTAACGAATATGTGTATGACGAAAAAGACAATTTGACGAAACGGGTGGAGTACTCCGCGAGCTACTATGCCGGTAGGAGCGTATTTGAATATACTTATGACGCTGCGAAAAATAAGATAAAAGAGATTATCACGTATTACAGTGAAATAGCAGAGCCATATACCGTTATGATAGATTACACCTATGATGCCAAAGGAAATCTTGTAAAAGAGTCCAGAAGCAACGGTAATGTTTATGACTATACCTACGATAATGTCGGTAATTTGATCAAAAAGGTTTATACTGATGAGAACGGATATGTGGACACCGACGAGTATTTTTACGACGAGAGAGGTAATTTATTAAAGCATGTTTCGGTTGTAACGGATATAGATTGGTTTGTACCCGGTACAAGCGTAGAAGAATACGTCTATGACGCAAACGACAGGGTGACAAAATATGTTTATGTCCAGTACGATGGTGACAAATACACTACTGAATACACTTATGACGTAAACGGTAATTTAATTAATACTACCGTCATCCGAGAAGTGTCCGGACAAAAGTACATTGAAACAACGAATGCCACCTATAAGCTCGTATATATTCCTTTCGACATTCCCGAGGAAACAGAAGAGCTTTTTGAGGATTTTGTGTTTAATATGGAACAAACGCTTTTCTGATTACAACAAAAAAGACCGAGAATTCTCGGTCTTTTTACATTTTATTCAATTCTTATTTCTCACTCGTGAAGAAATATTTGGCCTCGACCTTTTCGTCCTTTACGAAATCAATACTCGGAAGTCCGCTTCCGGCAAATATAAGTTTGCCGCTTTCGGTGATCGCAACCGTCGCCATATTTCCTGCCTCGGCGTAGATGATCTTTTCAATAGTTGTAACAGATCCGTAGTTTCCGTATCCTATCGCGCCACCGCAAGAGATTACAGTACCGTCTTCAAGCACAGCTACCGTGTGAGACGCGCCTGCCGAGATAGACGTAACGCCGCTCCAGAGAGACACGTCGCATCTTCCGAGCGAGCTGCTTCCAACTGCAAGAGCCTTTCCGTCAGCAGTTACTGCCACGCTGTGCAGACTGCCTGCCGAGATCATTACAACGTTCTTCCATTCGGACGTATCGCACTGCGAGGAGGTGTTCTTACCAAACGCCCTCACGCTTCCGTCAGACATAAGAACGAGAGTGTGATAATCGCCCGACGCCACCATAATAGCGTTTCTCACCTCGGAAACAGAGCATTGACCGAATGCGGTCGCACCGCACGCGCGTACGCTTCCGTCGGAAAGAAGGGCAACCGTATGATATTCACCGACGTCGATAGCGACAACGTTCTTCCAAAGAGAAACGTCACATTGACCGAACGAGTTGTCGCCGAAAGCGACCACGCTTCCGTCGGAAAGAAGAATTACCGTATGATGTGCGCTCGTCTTGACCGAGACAGCCTTTGTGCCTGCGCTCGGCGTATAAGTCTCGTTTGTACCGTAGATGACACGTCCGTCAGACGTGATTATCGCCACCTGCTTGTCAAGAGAAGCCTTTGTCGCGTATATCGACTGCTTGCGCGCAAGTGAGAGATACTTAAAGAATGATCCAAGCTCTTTTTTGAGGTAGGAGTCGCTGAGATTGGAGGCGATATCGAGCATTACGGACTCATCTCCGAGATGCTTTGCGTATCTGACCGAGCAGTCGTATTCCTTTCTTGCAAGGTAGTAATATACCGCCTCTCTTGCAAGATCGTCGGGGACGCTCTCCTCGTTGGAAAGAAGGGCGAATTCGAACGCCTCGTCATATTTCTTTTCTGTGGAAAGAGTTTTTACTGCCGAGAGAATGACCTCCTCCTTCTTCGCATCGAGTCCGTTCTTAACGGCAAGCTCTATTGCAGGAGAAAATCTTTTTTCGGATACGAGTGCGTCGATCTGGGCGATAAGAACTGTGTTTATCTTTTCGCTGTCTGAAAGAAGCTCGGCATACTGAAGCGCCTTGTTGAACGCGTTGTTGCTAAGATAGTGGGCGTATCCCATAAGAATAACGCTCTGTACGCTGTGCGTGCTTGACGTTTCGGCAAACTTCATTGCATTGTCGTAATCGTCGATCCCGAGATAATACTCGACTGCCTTGTCGGACACCTCGTCAAGCTTGTCGCCAAGCTCGGCGTTTAAGTTTATGTAGTTCAGCGCCCCTGCGAAATCGTTTGCCGCAACGAGAGATTCAAGGTGCGCTATCTTTTCCTCGAGGGTCATCTCAACGACCTGATTTTGCTCCTCGTCGTCAAAATCAGGACCGCTCGGACGTCCACCGTATCTTCCGTCAGACAGGAAGAAAACGAGAAGGACTGCAAGCACGAGAGTCAGAACGAAGAATACCGTTGCCGATATTGCAATAAGAAGACGAAGTCTCTTTTTTCTGTCAGGCTCGAGCCTTTTAACTGTGGGAAGCGCGAGATTTGAGAAAAATGCGAATAATTCGGTGCGCTCTGCCGAACAACGCGAGCATTTCGCGCTGTCGTTCATCTCACCGCAGGTGCATCTCCATACGAGAGGAGAAAGCTCCTCGGGATAGTAGATCGCCTTTTCGCTTATCTTGTCGCAAACGTCGTATATTTCCTCCTCGCTCATTCCGACCGAGAGGGGAACACCCTCGTTTGGCTCGCTGAAGAAGTCTGCGCGGACGAAGTCTGTAACGACGAGGGCTGTCGTTCTTATACAGCCGATGTAGGCATCGAAATCGGCAACCGTTCCGGGGGCAACATCAAGCTTTGTCTTGATTCCGATTGCCGCACCCGGGGCGAGGCCTCCTTCAGGGAATTTGAGGGTCTTTGATATGATCTCACGTCCGCCCGAGACGATAACGTCACCGTGCGAGTCGAAGCAACGAATGACGAGAGCGGCAGATTCAACGAACTCGCCGCCGTCCTCGGGAGAGGTGTTGGCAATCACCATATTTAAAAGGAGCGCACCGCTCTCGCCGTCTATCAGAAGCTCGGAGCTGTCGAGTGAAAGGGGACAGCGCAGAGCGCATTTTTTACCGTGACGGCGTATGATTTTATTTTTAGCCTTAGCCACTGTTTAGTATCCTTTCGAGAACTTTCCGAGATTTTTATTCCCACACGCTGTAAGTTACAGTCGAGGGGTCGATTACTGTCGATATGTAAGAGGAGTTGTCCGCATCTGCAAAGCAGTCGGTCTCCGAAACTCTTATAAGCGAGTTGTCCGCAAGGATCTGCGCTATTCGGCTGAGCGCACGATCGGGAGTTGAGTCGGGAGTTGCGTCCGGATCGGTAGTGGTATCGGTAGAGGGATCGGTAGAGGGATCGGTGATAGTATCGTCCTCGTTAATTGCTACTGTATCTGCGTAAAGAGGAATACTCTCAACGACGTTCGAGCCTGTTTTTGTGATAGTGAGAGTTAAAATTCCGCCCGTCTTGTGATCCTCTGCGCAGGTGCAGGACGAGGTGTGAGCCACGCTCACGTTAAGAATATAACCGCACTCATCGTAGATAGTTCTTGCGGCTCTGAAGAGCTTTATTGCCGTATCGTACTGTATGGCAACGTAGTCACTGTCAGAGCAGGTGACCTTTGCTTCAAAGACGTCGATGTACTTTCTGAGATCAACGAGCTTTGATACCTGAGAGGTCGCGGTGTCGGTTCTCCACGGAAATTCTGCAATAAAGCGGACGTCCTCGGTGACGAGATGGAACATACTGCAGTATCCGAGCATATTTCCGCTCTTGTTGTATATTCTCGCAACGTTTCCGCCTGCGTCCTCTGCGTAAACTATCTCTCCGAACTTTTTTGATCCGAGAGCGCTGCCCTCGAATATCTCGTTTCGGTAGTAGCTCATTTTCTCTACGCAGACCTTCATCGGAACTCTCGTCGATCTTTGCGTAGAGGTCTGTGCGCTCTCGATAGCTCTTTCCTCGTTTATTCTTGCAAAGACCGAGGAAATCAGAAGAGCGAGTATAATAAATATCAGTAAGATGCTGACTATACTTTTTTTCATAAAAAACTCCTTCAGGTTGTCTTTACGGATTTTCGCGCTGCTTTGCCGCTTTTTCGCTAAGCAGAGGGAAATCCTCCTTATAAAACATAAGATATTCGGCGTTGACCTTCTCGTAGGACGCGATGGATATGAAATATCCGTCAACCTCAACCGAGTTTATAAACGCCTCCTTGCCGCCGATGTGAGAGATCGCCTTGTCGCCGCTCACCGAGAGGGAGAGCATCGAGGTACGAAGTCCCTTGCCGGTCAGCTTGACGTAGCTTTCCTTTTTCGTCCAGAGCGAGAGAAGCTCGCGCTTGTCGGACGGCTGCTTGTCGTTTTGCGTTACTACCTTTCTCTGAAAATAGCTTGCGATGTAATAATCGTTTTCAAGCACGTCCACACTGACAGGCACGTCCGAAATGACGCACGCCGCCATCGTTCCCGAATGGGAAATGTTGATGTAAACGCCCTCACATTCGCTGAGGTAGGGCTTTCCCCACTCGTCGTATTCGTAACGGGGAGGATAGAAGGGCAAAGAGAGACTTCCGAGCGCAAAGCATAGTGCAAGCTCGGAGCAAAATGATAGCTTTTTATCGCTCATGTGCGCAAGACGAATGATCTTCTTCATTCTCTGCGAGCTGATAAACTCCTTGTATGTCTCAAGCGCCTCGTCGAGATCGACGCCCTCGGTGCTGACGGTAAATACGCGCACTGTCGGCAAAGACGGATCGGGGAGTATATCGTTGTCAATGGCAATAAATTTCTTTGGCATCTTTACATCTGTCCCTCAAAAAATATTTTTACGTATATAGTTTAACATATAATATAGTTAAATGCAATAACTTTTCCCCGAAAAATGCAAAAATGTCTTGATAAAATTTTCCTTGTATGCTATAATCAAGATATATAAACTTCAGGAGGACGAAAAATGTTATATCCACAGTTAAACAAGTACAGAGATCTCTACAACCTTAACGGAATCTGGAGATTCAAAACAGTAGAGGACGACTACCTTCCCGAAAACAAGGCGGAGGGAACTATGCCTATGGCAGTCCCTGCAAGCTATAACGATATAGTCGTGTCCAAGGAGATAAAGGACCACGTAGGTAAGGTTCTTTACGAGACCGAGTTCTCCCTCCCGGTACGCGAAAACAGCAGATACCACCTCAGAATAGGAGCTACCAGCCATAAGTGCGAGGTATATCTCAACGGCAAGCTCGTTGCTACCGGAATCAACGGATTCCTTCCGATAGACGCTGAAATTGCCGACATCAAGGAAAATAACAGACTCTCCGTCGTTATTGATAACCGCCTCACCTTCCAGACCCTCCCCGTAGGTAAGCTGGTAAACGGCAAGCAGGTAATCAACCACGACTTCTATAACTTCACCGGTATCCACCGCGACGTTATCGTTTACACCACCCCTGAAAAGTACATAAAGGACATCAAGATAAACACCGTTGTCGGCGGCGACTATTCGGCAGTTTCTGTCGAGACCGACGCAGAAAACGCAACATTCACCGTTTGCGATAAGGACGGAAACAAGGTAGTTGAGACCAAGGATAGCTCGCTTAGAATCGAAAGCCCTGTCCTCTGGGATACCGAAAATCCCTACCTCTACACCCTCACCGTTGAGACCGACACCGATAAGTACACCGAAAAGTTCGGTATTCGCAAGGTAGAAGCAGACGAGAACAATCTCTACCTCAACGGCAAGCCCCTTTACCTTAAGGGATTCGGTATGCACGAGGACTCCTTCATTCTCGGAAAGGGTAACAGCCCCGCTATCAACGTAAGAAACTTCGAGCTTCTCAAATGGATCGGAGCAAACTCGATAAGAACGAGCCACTATCCGTATAGCGAGGAGATCATGTCTCTTGCAGATCAGTACGGAATACTCGTTATCGACGAGGTACCCGCAGTCGGAATGGGCTGGTGGAACGATACCTTCACCGAGGATAGAGTAAACGAAAGCACCATGGAGCTTCACAAGAAGCTTCTCACCCAGCTCGTTGCAAGAGATAAGAACCATCCTTGCGTTCTTATGTACTCGGTAGCAAACGAGGCGGCAACTCACGAGGCAAGATCGAGAGACTACTTCATCGGCGTAACGAATCACGCACGCACTCTCACCGATCTTCCTATCACCATCATCGAGTTCACCAAGGCAGACGACTCGCTCGTCGGCGACCTCGTTGACGTTATCGGTATCAACCGCTACTACGCATGGTACGAGGAGCACGGCGATCTTACCACTATCGAGGGCAAGATGGTCACCGAGCTTACCAAGTGGCGCAAGAAGTATAATAAGCCGGTATTTGTCGCAGAATTTGGCGCAGATACTATCGAAGGTCTCCACGCTCTTCCCAGCGAAAGCTTCTCCGAGGAGTTCCAGATGGAGCATCTTAGCGAAAACTGCAAGGCGTTCGATATGGTTGACGGCTGCATAGGCGAGCACGTATGGAACTTTGCAGACTTCAAGACCAAGCAGGGTCTCACCCGTATCAGAGGAAACCGTAAGGGCGTATTCACCAAGGAAAGACAGCCTAAGCTTGCGGCGCACTTCCTGCGTGAGAGATGGGCAAAGAAATAAGAACGGATTAAGGTAAATAAAATGTCAGAAAACGTAAAAAGAGGAAGATTTATAGTATTTGAGGGACTCGACGGAAGCGGAAAGGGTACTCAGATAAGACTTCTCGAGAAGAAGCTGCAGAGTGAGGGCAGAACCGTCGTCCTCACCGCAGAGCCGACCGAAACCACCGTCGGCGGAATAATCAGAGACGCTCTCGCAGGCGATCCCAAGCGTTCGCCGAGCGAGCTTGCCGCTCTCTTTATGACCGATAGAGTACGTCACTGCGCAGATCCCAAGAAGGGGATCAAGGCAATGCTTGAGATGGGCAGAGACGTCATCTGCGACAGATATTATTTCTCCTCCTTTGCATATCAGGGAATAGACACCGATCTTGACTGGGTAATGAGATCAAATCTCGACTGCCCCGAGATCCTCACTCCCGACGTTTGCATTTTTCTTGACGTTGACCCCGATACCTGTATGGAGCGTATCGACTCGTCGCGCGCATTTACCGAGATATACGAAAAGGCAGACACCTTGAAGCGTATCAGAGCAAGATTTTTCGAGGTGTTTGAAAAGCTTTCCGATAGGGAAAACATAAAGATCGTAAACGCGATCGGTGACGTAAATGAGATCTCGCGCGAAATATGCGCGATAGTTGACGAGCTTTGATAAAAATATGAAAAAAGAAGCTCTTTTTGTAAGAATTTCTGCACTGCTGCTCTCTTTTCTTCTGGTATTTGCGTCCTTTGTCGGATGCGAGAGCGAGGAAAAGCCCGAGATATCCATACCGGGAAGCGAGCTGGAGGTACATTTTATCGACGTCGGGCAGGGTGATAGCGAGCTTATCGTCACGCCTACCGGAGATACAGTGCTGATTGACGCGGGTGTCTCCAAGGCAGGATATAAGGTGGTAAAATATCTTCAGGATCTCGGAGTTGACGATATAGACCTCTTCGTTGCTACTCACTACGATAGCGACCATATCGGCGGCAGTCACGACGTTTTCAACGTGTATGACGTGAAAAGCGTTATGATGCTCGACGCCGAAAAGGATACGGCAACCGTGCGTAGATTCAAGGAGGACGTAGAAAATGAGGAAAGCGAGATAATATACGCCGAGCGCGGATACGAGTTTTCGTACGGATCGGTCGAATTTCTCGTTATGTCTCCCGAAAAAGCCGATGACGGCGGAAATAACGACAGTATCGTTCTTCGTATGGACTACGGCGAGTCGCGCTATCTTTTCACGGGTGACGCCGAAAAGAAAGCCGAGCGCGAGATGATAGAATTCTACGGCGCAGACGGACTTGATTCAGACGTTCTGAAGGTCGGTCACCACGGCTCAAATACGTCGTCCTCTCCCGATTTTCTTTCCGCGGTTTCTCCCGAAATAGCGGTAATATCGTGCGAAACGGGAAATAGCTACGGACATCCTCATACGATAACGCTCACAAGACTTAAAGCGGTCCTTTCGGAAGAAAATATCTTCAGAATAGACATTCTCGGAAGTGTGGTTATAGTTACCGACGGAAAAGCGATTTATAAAAAATCATAGACACTCGAAAAACGGATAAATGACACTTGAAAGGAAGACGGTTATGAAAAGATTTCTCCGCATAATATCCACTCTTTTAATAGTATCCATGCTTATTTCTGCGTTTTGCGCTTGCACTGAAATGCAGGAGCAAGCACCGGAAAGCGATCCTCTCGAGGGAATGACCGACAAAGAAAAAGCGCAGTATCTGTCTCTGAAGTCGGACGAATATTACGCAGACCGAATGAAGACCTCGTCGCTTGCCGAGATAAATATTTCAGGAAACATCGGCGGTGTTACTATGGAAAGCACCTCGAAAATAAAGCAGAATGCGGCGTATGATAAGGTTGATCCCGAGAATGTAAATTATCTCATATCAAGCGAGGTAATTTCAGAAAGTAAGATCGGTGATACTACTAAAAAGGAAAGATATACTCTTACCGAAGCGTATTCGGATGATTATTATATATATTCCTACGAATCTAACAATGCCGCAAGAAACGTCTATCAGTACAGCACTTGCTTTTTGAACACCTTTGAAAAATATCTGGAGTATAAGGATGGCTTCGGTCTCGAAGTGGACGAAAACGCAGATTTCGAGACTGTAAGCGTTACAAAGGACGAAAAGCTCGGCATTTACCTTCTGAAATATTCCGATCCCAAGATCGACCTTATGAGAAGGGTCACCCGATACATCGCTTTGATGGAAGACGGACTCGTTTACAATGCAGATTTTAAAAGTATGTCGCTTGAAATTACGGTAAGCACCGAGACTATGGCAATAACCTCCCGTACGTATAACCTCAAAGCAAAAACTCTCAAGACTACAAGCTACGATATTGAATACGATTTCAAGGTAGAGGAGACGTTTGCGAAAAACGCAAGCTTTAGTGCTATGCCCGAAAATCTCGAGCAGGATTATGTGAAAAACGATAATCTTATTCTTCGCCAGATGACACTTCTTGAGCTTAAGAAGATTGCCGCATCGGAGGACGTTTCCTTTGATATGGTATCGGGAACTTCAAGGCGTATGCCCGAGTCGCTTTTCGTCGGAATGGATGATAGTTATAACACGATGAGATTTGACTACGGAAAGAGAAACGGCAAATTTATGTATCGCCTTTCCGATAGCTCTACTACCGAGATACTGTATAACGGAGATAGGACATTCGTCCTTGACGGTGAAAATATATCGTCTAGCACGTACACCACCGAGTTTGACGCACGCTCGCTTATATATTCGCTCAGCGTTCAGCCCTTTGTTTTTGAAGAGTATATGATATCCTCTGTCAACGTTGAGTATGACGGGCAGTACGCGGTTCGTATGCCTTTGAAGATAGAGTATGCATCTGAATTTCTCGCAAAGCTGGCACTCAGCGAAGTCGTGCCGGTGCAATTCGTTGCATATTTGAAGAACACCGATAGCGGATACGAGCTCGTTTCGCTTCGTTTGGAAGCGGTGCTTGGACAGGTGAACTACTACGAATATGCGTATCAGTTTGTAGAAATTCGCAACATATCGACAGCCGATCTCGAAAAGGCTGAAACGGTCGAACAGTAAGCATAGAGCAAAAATAATAACAAAAAGAGCAAGAGTAAAAGGAAGATCCTTCTATTCTTGCTCTGTTTTTTATCCTTCTTTTATATCTTTTTCTGCTGCTTGCACCAGATATACATAACGAGCTTGTGCGGAAGAAGCTTGGTGAAGAACACCTGAACTCTTACCGAGAATCCGCAGATCGAGATGTCCTTGCCCTTCTTCATATCGCGTATTGCACGTGCAACTACGTCGGCAGACTCGAAATACTTGTTGTAATATACGATAGTGTCGTCCTTGACCGCGTGGTCGAAGAACTCGGTCTTGACCCAGCCGGGGCAAACCGCCATAACCTTGATTCCGCGGCTCTTCAGCTCTACGTTGAGCGCACGCGAGAAGCTGAGTACGAAAGCCTTGGTCGCTCCGTAAACTCCGATATAGGGAACGGGCTGGAAGGCCGAGAGCGAGCCGAGCTGATATATTCTCGATCCCTTCGACATAAAGGGGAGAGTCTTGTAGGTCATTTCCGCAAGAACTCGCGAGTTGAGAGTTACCATTCCCGCAATGTCCGAATATTCGGTGTTTTCAAACGAGGAGAATTTTCCGTATCCTCCCGCGTTTACTAGGACCGCTACCTCTGCTCCCGTTTCCTTGAGAAGAGCCTCGTAGCTGTCGATATTTGCCTGTACGGTGAGGTCGTATGCAAGCGGACGGATCGTTGCTCTGGTGAGTCCCGAAAGAGCCTCGAGACGTTCTTTTCTGCGCGCGATCACCCATATTTCGTCGAAGATCTCGTCCTTGTCAAGCTGGAGAACAAAGTCCTTTCCCATTCCCGACGATGCGCCGGTTACAACTGCAATTTTCATAATTTTTTACCTTTCTTTATGTAAATTCATTTAAGAATTTCGTCTTAATATTTCAAAGCATATTATAGCGGACGCAGACGCGGCGGGGAGAGCCTCCGAAAAGTCGCGTCCGTAGTCTATTCTGACAGTCTCGGTGGCGGATGCGAGAATATTTTTCGATATTCCTCTGCGCTCTCCTCCGATAACTGCGGCAAGCGGCTTTGAGAGGTCGGCGTCACCAAGCGAAACGGCGTTCTCGGTGTCCGAGCAAACGATCTTGTATCCTGCGTTTTTAAGCGCAGAGACCGATTTTTCACCGATAGTGAATACGTCGATCAGCTCGGACGCTCCTGCCGACGAGCGGCAGACGTTTCCTGCGGCGGAAAGCCAGTTGTGAGGCGGAAGGATAAGTCCGTCAGCGCCCGATGCGTACGCCGCGCGTACCGAAAATGCGAAGTTGTACGGATCCTCTATGCCGTCGAGAATGACGTAATATCCGTTTTCCTTAAGCTGATCTGCTCTCTTCAACTCGGGATAGCTTCTCTCGGTGCAAACTGTCACGATTCCGCCGTGTGACGATCCCTCGCAGAGAGCGGAGATCTCGTCTCCCTCTGCAAAATAGATGGGAAATGAAAGCTCGTGACTCATTGCGGTAATGTACGAAAGATGTCTCGATAGCTTCTGCTTTTTTGCTGTGTCAAAGTACACAGCCTTTATTTTTCTGTCCGATCGTCCTTCACGAATTGCCGCAACCACCGAGCGAAATGAGATCATTCCCTCGAAAAGCACGCGGCTTTCCTCAGTTTCGTAAGTGTTTATTTCCATAAAAGGTTTCTCCTGTTTTTATCCGTTTATAAGACTGTCCGCGTACCCCTCGCGCGCTCCTCCGCTAACTACTGTAAAGGAGTCTCTTGCGAAGGTGTCCGCCGCCGCGAAAAAGACCGCGCAGGCGCAGGGAATTATCTTCGCGCGCTCGCGGAGGAGCTTTTCTGTAAGGGGAACAAGCTCGCCTGAGGCGCATTTTTTGCATATCTCCTCGGCTCTTTCCTTCGTTACAGTGAAGGGAAGGGACGAGTCGCCCGACTCGATAGCCGAAACGAGTTTCACGAGTGCGCGCGCACTACCGCCCGTTATGACTATCTCTCCGCCCTTTGGCATATCAAGGGATCTTTTGAGCGTTGATAATTCGTTTTTCAAATATTCCGAAAGCTCGGCAGCCTCGCCCTCGGTGATGTACTCGCCCTTGACAAAGCGCCTGTAATTTGCAAGCGCGCCGATGTTGAGCGAGACCTTTTTTATGATCCTTTTGTTTTCAAACGAGATGAATTCACAGCTTCCACCGCCGAGGTCGGCAAGTATTCCGTCACTCGGGAAGCCCGCAAGGATAGAAGCTCCTCTGAAGCAAAGCTCCGCCTCTCTTTCTCCGCTGAGAAGGTCGATCTTCATTTTGAGCGATCTCTCGGCTCTGTCCAAAATATCATCTCTGTTTTCGGCGTTTCTCACGCAGGCGGTCGCAAAAGCAAAGACGTTTTGCTTTTTGCAAAGATAGCGTCTCGCCGAGCGACGAAGAGCGCCTACCGATAAGATAAGCCTCCTTATACCGCTTTCGGTGAGCCGTCCGTTTTCTACGTAGGACGAAAGGCGCGCGTGCAGAGTTTTGGAAAATATTTCTTTAAGCTGCGGACCGCTCGAGAAAACGGTCATCTTTATCGTGTTTGATCCAATATCAATAAAGGCGAGCCTCATTAAAGCAAAGTTCCTTTCGGATAAATATAGGGTGAATCCACCGCATAACATATTATACAGTAAAAAAACGAAAATCGCAAGAGTTTTTTTACATAAATATCCCTTGGAGGTGTTTTTTTGCCATTTTTTGAAATGCTTGCCGAAATGCTGCTCACTTTTTTGAGGGTGGACGATCCGTCCTCCTTCCCAAAGCCCCTTTCGGCAGAGGAGGAAGCCGAGTGCTTCAGGCTTATGAAAAAGGGTGACGGGAGCGCGAGAGAAAAGCTGATACTTCACAATCTCCGCCTCGTTGCGCACATCGTTAAAAAGTATTATCTTTCGGGAGTCGATCAGGAGGATCTTATATCAATAGGCACGATAGGACTCATAAAGGCTATCGACTCCTTCAAATCAGAAAACGGAACGCGCTTCGCGACGTACGCCGGAAAATGTCTGCAAAACGAGATACTTATGTACTTCCGCGCGCAGAAAAAACTGCAAAACGAGGTTTCGATGAACGAAACGATTGACGTTGACAAGGACGGAAATCCGCTCACCTACGTTGACGTCATCAGCACCGAGGACACTATTGCAGACGATCTCTTTTTAAAGATCAGCTCGGACAAAGCGTCGCGGATAATAAGAAGCCGCCTTGACGAAAGAGAGCGCAGTATTATAAATATGCGCTACGGACTCTCAGGCGAGAGGGCGCTGACTCAAAGGGAGGTTGCGAAAAAGCTCGGAATATCTCGATCGTACGTGAGCAGAATAGAAAAGACGGCTCTCGAAAAGATAGCCGAGCATCTTACGTGACAGAATAAATCGACAAAAGGCAGAATATATTTAAAACAAAACAGAAATTTTAAGGAGTATTATTTATGGAAAATTTTTCTGAAATCACCGAAAACTGCGTCATCTATTCGCGTGTAGCGCAAAAGGGACGCGATATTATCGAATGCTCGCGCGATTTTATTCTGCCCGATCTTTATCCCGATATTAAAAAGGTCGTGAGCTTTTCGGGAAGCATCTGCCCCGAGGAAGCTTTTGCAGAGTCCGGCAGAGTAAACGTCAGCGGTACCTTGAGCGCGAAAATTCTTTTTATTGACGACGAGGGCGCGCTCCACTCTGTCACCTTCACGCAGGACTACGCGTCACCGGCGCAAGTAAGCGACCTCGACTCTCCCGACGATGCGGTCGTTATCTCTTGTCCCGTTCTCGACGATATTCTCGTTAAAACGGTAAATCCGCGAAAGGTTAGCGTGCGCGGAAAGATAGACGCCAGACTGAAAATATGGAAGAAAACATCGGTATCTCCCGATCTTTTTGACCTTCAGTGCGAGTGCGAATCATCTCCCGAAACAAAGACCGAAAGTGTGTCCTATATGATTCCGTTTTCGCTTTTTGAGAAGGATCTTGAGGTCTCGGACGATATTCTTCTTCAGGGCGCGGCCGATAAAATAATCTACTGCGACGCATCGGCAGAGGTGTCTGAATCCGCCTTTTACGATGGACGCGTAGAGGTGAAGGGAAGCGTCAGAGCCGACGTTGTGTATAGCGCAGACTCATCTTCCCCTATGCACGTGACGAAAGCGATACCCTTTTCAGTGTCGCTTGAAAGCGGACTCTCGGACGTATCTCTCATTTGCGCCTGCCCGTTCGTGCAGACTGTGGAATGTGACCTGTCCGACGGAAAGATCGAGATAGATATTTCGTATATGCTCGTTGTAAACGGATACGCAAAGGGCGAGTGTACTATCGTCTCGGACGCGTATATGCCATTTTACGAGAGCGAGACCGAAAGAGAGAGCGTCAGCTTTTCTGTCGCGCCGATAAAAAGTGAAAAAAACGTAAAAGTCGCTCTTTGCTCGGAAAACGCGCTTTCGGAGGGTAGCGAGATACTCTTTGTACTGCCGAAGGCCGAGATAGAATCTGTCACTACCGAAAACGGCAAAAAGACAGCACTCGGCAGCGCCGAGGCTTGCGTTGTATATAAAAATGCGGACGGTGTAGCTTCGTCCACGACTCTCTCGGGAGACTTTGAGATAGACCTTTCCGACGTCTCGGACTCGGACGAATACCTCTTTCTGATGCGCATTTCCCCCGTCAGTGTCAAAAGCAGCGCGGACGGTCTCTGCGCCGAGTACGACCTTTTTGTAAGCGCCGTTTCGTGGAAAAGCGACGAGCGAAGCGCGGTGCATACGCTCACAACGAAATCGACAGAATCGCCCGACGAAAGAAAGGCCTTCACCGTTTATTATCCGTCAAAAGACGAGGGACTCTGGGAAATAGGCAAGAAATACAATCTCCCGGTTTCGTCTATAACCGCGGCAAATCCCGAATGTGAGGAAGGCGAAGCCCTTCCAAAGGCGATACTTATTGCACGCGGAAAGCATCATAAAAAATAAAATCATTTTTTGACTTTTTAAGAATTATATAAAATGATAAGAAGATATTACAAGGCATAAATAAATAAAAACTCCGCAAATTATAAATGTATAAAATCGGCGCGGAAATACGCCTGTGCGGCTTAATTTATAGATTTCAAAACAAAGGTAAGGAAAGAAAAAGAGGAAACAGACAATGCGGAAGAAGAAAAGAGACACGGTCCGCGGAAAAGGTTTTTTGTGCCTGTTTTTCGCCGTTGCCACGCTTGTGTGCGTTATGAATACACCGTACAAAGTGTCGGCGCGTGAGACCGACTCTCCGAAAAACGAGGTGTACCTCGGCGGATACGTTTTCGGCACGAGGATCAGCACAAAGGGAGTTTTGGTGGTAGGACTCACGGCGGTAACGAGTGGAAATAAGGAGCTTTTTCCTGCACGGGATGCAGGTATATGCTCGGGAGATATAATAAACACCGTTAACGGAAAAGAGGTACAAAGCAGCGAGGACCTCGTGGCTTCAATAGAAAACAGTAATGAAGGCGCTCTTGAGATCACCCTTCTTCGGGAAAATAGCGAGATAAAGGTCTCGCTGAAGGCGGTAAAGTCGGACTCGGACGGCACTTATAAGGCGGGACTCTGGGTGCGCGATAGCCTTGCAGGTATCGGTACTGTCACCTTCATTATTCCACAAACGCGCGAGTTTGTCGGGCTCGGTCACGGAATGTGTGATAGCGATACCGGTGTGATAATGCCGGTAAGAGAGGGAAGCGTGTTCGGTGTCAGCCTTGGTGATATAAAGAGATCGTCCGTCGGAGATCCGGGCGAGCTGAGAGGACGGCTCGTCGGAGAGAAGATCGGCGAGATCACCCAAAACACGCCTTGCGGAGTGTACGGAAGGCTCGACTCTGATATGTCCGATAGGCTCGTTTCACTTTGCGATAAGGAAAGCGTAAAAACGGGCGAGGCAAGTGTGATCTGCACGCTTGACAGCTCGTCTCCGAAGGAGTACAGCGCGGTAATCGAGAGAATATGTGACGCGAGCGGCGAGACGAAAAACTTTATTATAAGGATAACCGACGAGGAGCTTATCGCAAAAACGGGCGGAATCGTTCAGGGAATGAGCGGCAGCCCGATCATCCAAGACGGCAAGCTCGTCGGCGCGGTGACGCACGTCCTTGTTGACGATCCCACTCGCGGCTACGGGATTTTCGTTGAGAATATGCTGAACGCGGCGCAGATGCCCATGGCAAAGGCATCTTAAAGACAAAATTGAATAAAAAAGTTGTCCCTTACGTAACGCACCCAACGAGTGTGTTCGATAAGGGACAACAGTCTTTTGTCTGAAAAATATTAAATTTTGTGTGTAAATGTGTTGTCCCTATTATATCACACTACCCTTTCTTGAACGACACCATACCTCCACAGTTGGATCTTTTCCGCTCTGTCTTTTATCTCTTGTGATTGAGAAATTCAACTCAATACCCTTATTTTTATCATAAAAAGTATTGCATTACGTCATAAAATCTGCTATAATTGTATATGTAAATTCCACATTATGTTGGAGGTGTATTATGTATATAACAAAAGTAATAAAAACCTTATTACTTTTACTGTCGCTGTCCTTGTGTGTTTCTATGCTTTTCTCTTGTTCCAACGTCAAATTCAAGGTAGAATTCATTGTTGACGGCGAGGTCTACAAAACCGTTTCAACAAGTGATAAATCAGAAATTGAAATTCCTAAAAACCCCGAAAAAGAGGGATTTGAGTTTGACGGTTGGTATTTGGACGAGGGAAAATGGGATGATCCATTTACCGCCAACTCTCTGTTAGATACGCCCATATCCGATGATATGGTTTTAAAGGTTTATGCGAAATTTAATCCTGTGACGGAGGAAGACTCGGATTTCTTGTTCAAGGCGTGTGACGGTGGCTATGAAGTCATTGGTTACACGGGGAACAATCCTGTTGTTACGATTCCCTCTACATATAAGAATCAACCTGTTCTTGCCATTGGCAGGGATCGCAACAATAAAGACCGTTTTGCTGAAAACGAAAATATAAAAGAATTGATCATACCGGACGGCGTTACTAAAATCGAAGACTATGCCTTTAAAAACTGCATAAATCTTACAACAGTTACAATTCCCGATAGTGTAACAGAAATGGATTATGCATTCGGCGGTTGCGAAAAAATATCCGTTGCCACACTTCCTGCAATAGTACTTGAATATTTTCCAAAAAAGAACCTCACAACCGTTGTGATCAATGGCGGAACAAGCATTCCTGCATATAATGGTGGCTTTTATAATTGTAAAAATCTTACAAGCGTTACAATACCCGACAGCGTAACGAGTATTGGAGCAGGGGCATTCTCCGAGTGCGAAAAGTTAACCACAATCCGTTTGCCCAATAGCATTACAGAGATTCCTGAGTATGCGTTTAGCCAATGTAAAAATCTTACAACTATCACTATTCCCGATAGCGTAACAAGCATTGGGAACGGAGCTTTTTCGTATTGCGAAAACTTAAATAATGTGACCATTCCTGCGCGTGTTAGTAATCTTGGAGAGAATGTGTTCTTCTACTGCCACAGTCTTACGAGTCTAATCTTTCAAGTCCCCAACGGTTGGCATGTAACAGAAGGTCGAGCAATTGATAGCAGTATTCTTTCTAATCCCACTTCTGCGGCAGAATATTTTTTGGATGCTTACGGCTCGACTTATTACCGCAAGTAAATTTGATACAATGGTTCCAAAAAAATATTGAGCAATAAACCGAAAATCCCCGAACATCAGTTGACTGAAATTGATGTGCGGGGATATTTTTATTCAATATTGGTAAGCCTTTGTGAATTTTTCGTTAAAAACTGTTATCCCTACTTACACACTCGTGTCGGGCAGCCCCATTCTCCAAAACGGCAAGCCCGTTCGGGTAATATGAAAAGGCAATATCGCTTTGCGATATTGCCTTTTTTATCAAATTATCTAGTCTCATCCAACCGTCAGAACGACCTTGCCGACATTCTTACCCTTGTAGAGAATGTCGTGCGCTTCCTCCGCCTTTTCAATGGGAAGAACTGCGTGGATCGTGGGCTTTACAAGTCCTGCCTCGATCTTCGGATAAACGTCTCGCACGATGCCTGCAAGTATCTCTGCCTTCGTTTCGGGTGTGCGCGAGCGGAGCGTGCTTCCGATAATGCGAACGTTTCTGACGTAAATATTTTTAAGGTCTATTTCGGTTTTAGTGCCTGCGAGCGCGGCAATCATTATCCATCTTGCTCCGTGAGTGAGATAGTGGATACATTTGCCCATTATCTCGCCGCCGAGACAGTCGATAGCAACGTCAACCGAGTGACCTTTTTCAAGCTCCTCTTTAAGAACGAGCGAGATGTCCTCTTTCGTGGTAACTACCACTCTGTCCGCGTTAAGATGCTTTATGTTATTTGCAATTTCCTCGGTAAGTACGGTGGTTATAACGCGAATACCGAACGCCTTTGCCATAGGAATTATCACGCTTGCAAGTCCTGACGCGCCTGCGTTCATAAGCAGGGTGTCACCCTCTTTTATCTTGCCCTCGATAAAGAGATTGAGATATGCGGTCGCAAACGCCTCGGGAATTGCCGCCGCCTCGACCATAGAGCAGTTCTTCGGAACGGGAATCAGCATATCGTATTTTACAGAGACGTACTCGGCGTATCCGCCGCCTCCGAGAAGGGCGCACACCTTGTCACCGAGCTTTTAAGAAAACTCAAAGAAAACGGCATAAATACCGCGGTCGATACCTGCGGACTTGTGTCGAAAAATGCGCTTGATAAGGTGATACCTTATACCAACGTTTTCCTCTACGATGTAAAGGCAATAGACGAGGACACGCATATCAAGTGTACGGGTGTATCAAACAAGATCATTCTCGAAAATCTCAAATATCTCGACTCGCTCGGGTGCAAGATCGAGATAAGGTATCCTTTTGTCCCCGAATATAACGATACCGAGGCAGAGAAGATAGCCGAGTTTTTGTCAAAGCTAAAAAATATCACTAAAATACGCGTTCTTGCATATCACAACTATGCTGGCTCGAAATACGAGGCGCTCGGTATGGAAAACACTCTGCCCGAAAGAGTGCCGAGTGACTCGGAGATGAAAAGTGTGCGCGAGACGGTACAAAGAATAAGCGGATTTGCCGTCACGGGATAAAAACAGGATGGATCACAGCTCGCCTGATATAAGTAACGCCACCGAATTTTCGGTGGCGTTATACGTTTTTATTTGGGTTGTCCGTTCTTCCGAGAAGGAAATCCACAGAGACTTCGTGATAGTCTGCAAGCTTTATAAGAATGGTGGTAGGAATGTCGATATCTCCGCGCTCGTAATTACTGTAAACGCGCTGACTGCACGATAATATCTTGCTCATCTCTGTTTGAGTCATATCCTTATCCTCACGCAGATCGCGTATTCTTTTGTACAAAGGCACGAAAAAGCACCACCTTTTTACATATTTTCACTTTATTATATATTATATAAAATTTTGCGTTTGCTATTGACTTTTAGCGAAAAATTCGCTAAAATATAGTTGCGTGGGTTTTAAATCCGCAAATATTTCATTTGGAGGTCTTTATGAACAGAAAAGAACTTAAAACAGCGGCTAAAGCACAGATCAAGGGTAACATTGGAGTTTTGTTTGTTATTACTCTTATTGTTGCTATAATCAGCGGTGCAGCAAGCTATATTCCGGTAGTTGGCACATTTATCGTAACGCCTGCGTTCAGCATCGCGATTACGATGATTTATCTCGGCATTGCGGCAGGAAAGAAGCCTGGAGTCGGTGATGCGTTTGGAGGATTTGCACATTTTTGGATTTCGTTCAAGACAATCTTCTTAACAGGATTATTTACTGCCCTCTGGACGCTTCTTTTTATCATTCCCGGCATAATCAAATCGTATTCCTATGCAATGGCGCCTTACATCATTGCGGAAAATCCGTCGGTTGGTGCGCTTGAAGCCATTTCTCGCTCGGGAAGAATGATGAGAGGGCACAAAATGGAGCTGTTTGTACTTCAGCTCTCGTTCATTGGTTGGATACTTCTTACCATAATTACGTTTGGTATTGCAGCCATTTACGCGGTACCGTATATGCAGACTGCGCAGGTTAATTTCTACAACAAAATAAATCCTTACAACAAGACCAAGTCCGATGCGGAAGAGCAAACTATATCGGCGTAAGATTAAAATTGAAAACACAAAAAACAGACCGCAAGGTCTGTTTTTTTGCCTTTTATTTCCCTTGACAAAACGGGTTATCTACATTATAATATGAATGTATCAAAACACAGAGCGAAAGGAAATCACAATGCCTAAATTCTTTCTTCCGAGCGAGCTTTTCGACGGCGAGACCGTCACCTTTGACGGTCAGACCGCGCGACACGTTGCCTATTCTCTCCGTATGGCGGTAGGCGATAATATAACACTTTGCGATATGTCGGGTAATAAATACGAATGTATTATAGACTCCTTCACCAAGGAGACCGTCACCGCGCGCATTATATCTAAGGAAGAGGCGACCGGTGAGCCTCCCTGCAGGATAACACTCTTTCAGGCTCTTGCCAAGGGCGACAAGATGGATCTTATCGTGCAGAAGGCGACCGAGCTCGGCGTCTGCGAGATAATACCCTTTGAGAGCCGCAACTGTATCGTCAAGAGCGACAAAAAGGGAGACAGCGCCAAGACCGAACGCAGAAGAAAGATCGCCTCGGACGCGGCAGGGCAGTGCGGACGCGGAAGAATACCGACCGTCTCCGAAACGCTCACCTTCAAGGAAGCGCTTGACAGACTTTCCGCCTGCGATCTCTCGCTTCTTTGCTACGAGGGAGAGGGAACCCTTCCTCTCTGCGAGCTTCTCCCCGAGACCGTTCCCGAAAGCATCGGCTTTATGATAGGACCCGAGGGCGGCTTTGATAAGAGCGAGGTAGAGATGGCAAAAGAGAAAAATATAGCCCTTGCAGGACTCGGAAAGCGTATTCTCCGCACCGAAACGGCATCTCTTTTTGTGCTTTCTGCGCTCTCTTTCCGCTACGAAAGGTAGAAAAAGAAGGAAGCTTTTGGCATTTTGACGATAAGTATAATGAAAATGCACAATTTTAAGGCTCAAATTTTGAAAAAAATAAAAAATCTTTCAAAAAACTATTGAAATTTCACAAAAAGTAGTGTAGAATATTGTAGTATCTCACAATAGCGCAAGCCAAATACGAAAAGGTTTTTCGGTCAAAGATGCCCATTTTCGCTTTGTTTGCGCCTGTTTTGTTGGATCTTTACGGTCCGTACTATATAAAATTCACAAAGTCGCCAAAAGGCGGCACGGAGGTTAAAATGTCAAACAGACTGTTCCAGGGAATTATTTATCAGATGAAGGACGCCGTTGATCGCGTTATAGGCGTTATCGACGAGACGGGTGTCGTCACCTGCTGCAGCGAGCTTGTCAAGATCGGAGAGATCAGACAGGGCGTGCGCGAGGAGATGTCCTATATGTCTGATTTCGTTGTCGTTGGAGGATATACCTACCGTGCGCTCAGCACAACCACCAAGAGCGACTATATCGTTTTCGTTGAGGGCGAGGACAGAATAGCGGAGCAGCTTTCGATGATGCTCACTATCTCGCTCAGCAACATCAAGAACTTCTACGACGAAAAGCACGATAAAAGCTCTTTCGTCAAGAACATCATACTTGATAACATACTCCCCAGCGATATATACCTCAAATCGAAGGAGCTTCACTTCGCAAGCGACGTTCCGAGAGTAGTATTCCTTATTAAGTTCGGCTCGAAGAACGAGATCATTCCCTACGACATTATGCAGAACCTTTTCCCCGGAAAGGCGAAGGACTTCGTTATCAACGTAGGCGAGAACGATACCGTGCTCGTTAAAGAGGTCAAGTCGAGTGACGACGTCAAGGAGATCGAAAAGGTTGCACGCTCGATCGCGGACACCATTTCGGCAGAGTTCTACATAAAGGTATCCATCGGTATCGGAACGGTAGTTGAAAACCTCAAGGATCTCGCGCGTTCTTATAAGGAAGCGCAGGTTGCTCTCGAGGTCGGAAAGGTATTCGACACCGAAAAGTCGATCATCAGCTACGAGGATCTCGGTATCGGACGTCTTATTTACCAGCTTCCCACCACTCTTTGCGAGATGTTCCTCTCCGAGGTGTTCAAGAAGGGACCGCTCGAGTCGCTCGACAGAGAGACCCTTATGACCATTCAGGCGTTCTTCGATAATAACCTTAACGTTTCCGAAACGTCGAGAAAGCTTTTCGTACACAGAAACACTCTCGTTTACCGCCTTGAAAAGATCCGCAAGCTCACAGGTCTCGACCTTCGCGAGTTCGAGCACGCGATAACCTTCAAGGTTGCGCTTATGGTTAAGAAGTATTTAAGCTCCAAGCCTTCCAAATATTAAGTTAAGAATACCGAATTTCAGCTTGTGCTATCCCGAAACTATTTTGATACGCCAAGCTGAGATTTGTTCTAAAAAGCCAAGAGGACTGAGTCAATGATAGAATTTTTAAACGTTGTTAAAAAATATCCCAACGGAGCCGTTGCGATAAACGATATAAGCTTTACCGTAAACGACGGGGAAATTCTGTTCATTCACGGACGAACCGACTCGGGAAAGACCACCCTGCGCAAGATCCTTCTTCTCGAAGAGAAGATGACCTCGGGCAACGTTTATTTCGACGAAATTCCGCTCAGCGGCATTTCATCGCGAAACATATATAAGCACCGCAGAAAGGTGGGCGTTATCTTCCGCGAGTCCCGCCTCTTCGTAAACAAGACTGTATATGAAAATATCGCCTTTGCGCTCAGAGCGCTCGAATGTCCGAGCGGCGAGCTTGCAAAGAGATGCTCTGCGCTGCTAAAGCTCGTCGGACTCGAGCAAAGCGCGAAAAAGCACCCCGATATGCTTTCGGGAGCGGACAGACAGCGCGCCGAGATCGCTCGCGCTATGGCGTCCAACCCGAAGGTAATAATAGCGGACGAGCCTACCGCCTCGCTTGAGCACGAGGACGCGCTTGCGATACTCGATCTTCTTATGAAGCTCAACGAGCGCGGCAAAACGGTGATAATATTCACAAAGGACGAGGATCTCGCAAAGCAGTATCGGAAGAGAATGATAACTCTCGACTTCGGCAAGATCGTCAGTGACGAGAGCGCACCCGAAGAAAAGACGCCCGAGATCGTGCTTCCCGAAATTTCAGAATAAAAACAGACCAAAAGAGAAAGGAGCGGTAAAACGAATATGAAGAAGATAAATTTGAAATACTCGATAGCGGGCTGTTTCAAGGTGTTTTTCCGTAGCCCCATAATGGCGCTTGCCGCCCTCTGCCTTTTAACGGGAACTCTTATGGTCTTTTCCTTTACCTATGCGGTAACGCATAATATAGACGCAATAAGCGAAAACGAAGGAAACGTATGTATCTTCCTTTCTGACGAGTGTGACGAAAATGCGGTCGCGGGAGTCCGCGAGGTTCTTGTCGGACTCGTGAACGAGGGCGCGCTTGACGGCATCGACTATCTCTCGAAGGCAGACGCGCTTGAAAACGAGAGAGAAAGATATCCCAAATACGAAAAGCTTTTCAGCACCTTCACACCCGAAAACAGTCCCTTCAAGGCAAGCTTTACAGTAAGCGTTGTTGACGATACCGGATATTCGGCAGTCAAGAAGGCGATAAAGGATCTTTCCTATAATAAGCTTGACGAAAACGGAGAGGTGATCTGCGCCGAGGACGGCACACCGCTCACCTACGATCCGATAGACAGCGTTTACGATGACGGAGACGCGATCACGTCCATTGAAAACGCAGGCGAAAGACTCGTTTCCGTGCTTGGAATCATAATTCCTCTTATGCTGCTTGTCTGCATAGTTCTTATTTCGGCGGTAGTCCGTATAGGAATTTTCGATAAGCGCGAGGAGATCTCTCTTATGCGTATAATCGGAGCGACCCACCCCTATATATCGGCGCAGTTCGTGTTCGAGGGACTTGCAGTAGGCATCATTTCCTCGGTGCTTTCAGTAATTTCGCTCAAGCTCGCTTACAACGCGCTCATTACCAAGGTCGCGCAGAGCGTAAAGCTTTTCACACCTCTTGAATTTTCCGAGATAGCGCCCGGCGTTATTTCGCTCTGCCTCCTTTTCGGAATCGTGGCAGGTGCGCTCGGAAGCCTTATTGCAACGTCGCGATATATCAGTCGCGACTGACAAAAAGCAAAATAAAACCGTACGGAGAAGATTATGACGAAGGAAGCAGTAAAAGAAAATAGTCGCGTCTTTTCCGAAGGATCATCGGTAAAGCGATACGCGGCAGCTGCGTTTTCAGTAGCGGCGACCGTTCTCGCGTTTGCTATCGCGATAACGGGAAGCGTTTTTGCCGACATAAATCTCTCTGCCGAAAGCAGTGGAGAGGAAAATACCGAAACGGTAGCTTCGGGAGCTTATCTCCCCGAGGAAAAAACGCAGATGCTCGACGGCTTTGAAAAAGCCATAGGCGAGCTCGACGCGCGCGTGACCGAAATCGACGCTGAAATAAAATCTCTCGAGAACACCGAAAATCCCGAAGAGAGAATATACGTCAAGGGTCTTTATGATGAAAAAGCAAGCCTGCTTATCAAAAAAGCAGAGCGTTGTATAGAATATTCTGCAATGTGCATATCATTTGCCGAGGAGACGAGACTCCTTCTCGCAGAGCCTATTGCTGAATATGAAAAATACCACGCAGAATATAAGGGACGCCTTTCGGCAGTTTACGAAAACGGATTCCCCGATATGAGCGAGGTGCTTGGTACTTCGGGAAGCATTATGGACTTCGTAATGGGAGGCGTTATGCTTGACGAGGTAAGAGACTATGACAAGGATCTTTACAACAAGGTCTGCCTTCTTTACGCAGACGTTGAGGACGGCCTTGGCGCGGTTAAATACTACCTTGCAAGATCCGAGGAATATTCCGAGCTTGGCAAGGCTTCCGTCAAGTCGCTTGCAGACTGCGTCAACGAGGGCGCAGAGTATTTCAGAGTCTCTTGCATAAACAGAGACACGTACAGCTACTTTTTACAGAAGGTATCAGAAAACGAGCAGAGATTTTCAGCACTGCTTTCCGAGTATAGCTCGGACTCTGCGGCACCGAAGCTTGCCTTCCCGCTCGACTCTGAATATTTCTACACCGATTACATAGGCCGCGGACACGAAAGCAGATATGAATACAGTCCCGCGCTCGGTAGCTACGTCAACCTCTTCCATAGCGGAATAGAGCTTCTGACACACGGATCGTACGCACCCGTCAAGGCGGCAGCCGACGGGCAGGTCATCTTCGCAGACTATATTCCCACCAAGGGATATACGGTAGCAATTCTCCATTCGGGCGGTATTGTTACGGTCTATTCCTCGTGCGGAGCGCTTGACTGTGCATCGCTCGACGAGGTAAAAACGGGCGATATTATCGCATTTTCGGGAATGAGCGGAGACGCAAAGGAATTCCTTGTGAATTTCGAGATTTTTGAAAAGGGAGCCTTCACAGATCCCGATAAATATCTCGAAATGCCCGACGTATCGGTCTCGGACAACCAAAAATAAGCATATCCCCTTTATCAAACGGAGAAAATAATGAACGATAATTTCTCGGAAATTACACCCCCCGTCTCAGGCGAGACGAAAACAAGTAAAAGCCTGAAAATACCCTTCAAGATCTTCGTTCTTGTTCTGGTGTTTTCAATAATGATCACCGCAGTAGTGTCGGTTATGACCACGTCGTTTTACCTCAACAGAGAGTATAGCGAGCAGGTAAACACCTTCATTTCCACCTTTACGGGAAATACCTACTATACGCTTGACGAGGTACAGCGTCTCTTCGGCGCATACTATTTAGGAGACGTCGAGGACCTCACCGAGGACGAGATAACAGATGCTATTATAAAAATGTACATTGCCAAGACGGGCGATAAATACGCGCAGTATTGGAATGAAGAAGAGTACGATGAATACCTTAGCGAGATGGAAGGCGAGGGTAGCGGCATCGGCGTTACCGTAAATTACGATAGCGAAAAGAAGGCGATACGCATTCTCTACGTTTACCCCGATTCACCTGCCGAAAAGGCGCTCTGCCTTGCGGGTGATATGATAGTTGCCGTTGACGGTGAAAGAGTATCTGACGCGGGATACGAAGCTACGGTAAACAAGGTCAAGGGCGAAGTTGGTACTTCGGTCACTCTCACACTCGAGCGAGACGGCACCGAAACAGAGGTCACCATAACGCGCGACGCCTTCACCACGGTCTCGGTAATGTCGAAGATGCTCTCTGATAACAAGACCGCATATATCCGCATTCTTCAGTTTGACGGCACGACCGTCGAGCAGTTCGCAAAGGCGTACCTCGAGCTTGAAGCATCGGGCGCAGAGTCGTTCGTCTTTGACGTCAGAGGAAATCCGGGCGGCGCTCTCGGAAGCGTTATGGGAGTTCTCTCGTTCCTTCTCGGCGATGACGTCCCGATCATCGAAATATCCGATAACAGCGGCGGAATAATAATCCAGAACAGTAGCAGATCCGCGTACTGCACAGACGAGTACAGTAAAACGAAAACCACCGTTCACGATAAGAAAACGGTGATCCTTACAAACGAGGATACCGCAAGCGCGGGCGAGCTTTTCACCGCGGTTATGAATACCTACTATACCACTGTCGGAGTTACGACCTACGGAAAGGGCGTTATGCAAAGAACCTTCCGCCTTCCCAACGGAGGAGCGGTAAAGCTCACCTTTGCAAAATACACCGCACCCGGCGTTGAAAACTACGACGGAGTGGGAATTATCCCCGACGTTGAGCAGGAGCTTAGCGAGGCGGCACAGAATAAAAATCTCCTCTCACTTACAGAAGAGGAGGACGATCAGCTTCAGGCGGCACTCAACGTGCTTTATGGCGAGACGCCCGAGCAGTAAAAAGGTTTATAATAAAATTTATATATATTTTTTAGGAGATTACTACAATGGCACAGCTTACACTTACTAAAGAAGGTCTTGAAAAACTTCAGAACGAGCTTGATTATCTCAAGAACGAAAAACGTAAGGAGATCGTTGAAAGCATCAGAATTGCGCTTTCCTTCGGTGACCTTTCGGAGAACAGCGAATACGACGAGGCAAAAACTCAGCAGGCAAAGGTTGAGGGACGTATTCAGGAGCTCGAGGAGATGCTCAGAAACGTAAAGGTTATTTCCGACGATCAGATCAGCACCGACGCTGTAAGCATCGGTTCTAAGGTACTCGTTTTCAACGCTACCAAGAAGATGGACGTTGAGTACACGATAGTCGGCTCTACCGAGGCAGCACCCCTTCAGCGCAAGATTTCCGATATGTCTCCCATAGGTCAGGCACTTCTCGGACATAAGGTTGGCGATAGCGTTACCGCTCTCACCCCCGCCGGCGAGGTCGTTCTCGAGATCATGAGCATCACCAAGTAAGACCGCGATATACACAACTGAAAGGCATTTTAAAATGGAAGACAACAGAAACGAAAACGTGCAGAGCGTTCAGACCGAGGAAAACCTCAGCGAGATACTTCAGATAAGAAGAGATAAGCTTTCCGAGCTTCGTGGCGCAGGAAAGGACCCCTTCTCGATCACAAAGTATGACGTTACTGCAAACAGCACCGATATTAAGAATAACTTTGTAGACGAGACCGAAATGAAGGTGTCCATTGCAGGACGTCTCATGAGCCGCCGTATTATGGGTAAGGCATCGTTCGGTCATATTAACGACGGAGAGGGAACTATTCAGGTTTACTTCCGCCGCGACGATATTGGCGAGGAAGAATACGCCGAGTTCAAAAAGTGGGATATTGGCGATATCATCGGTATCGAGGGATTCGTTTTCAGAACGAAAACGGGCGAGATCTCGGTACACGCGCAGAAGATAAAGCTTCTTGCAAAGTCGCTCCTTCCGCTTCCCGAAAAATTCCACGGACTTACCGACAGAGATACGAGATACCGTCAGAGATACGTTGACCTTATCGTAAATCCCGAGGTGAAGGACACCTTCGTTAAGCGTAGCCAGATCATGCGTGAGCTTCGCGCTTTCCTCGATAATAAGGGATTTTTGGAGGTTGATACCCCCATTCTCACCCCCTTCGAGATAGGTGCGTCCGCGCGTCCCTTCTACACTCACCATAACACCCTTGATATGGATATGGTTCTTCGTATCGAGACCGAGCTCTACCTTAAGCGACTCATCGTCGGCGGTATGAATAAGGTTTACGAGGTTGGACGTATCTTCAGAAACGAGGGTATGGATACAAAGCATAACCCCGAGTTCACCTCTATCGAGCTTTATCAGGCGTACACCGATTTCGAGGGTATGATGGACCTCGTTGAGGAAATGATGAAGACTGTTGCAATGAAGGTTTGTGGTACTCTTCAGATCAACTATCAGGGCAAGGAAATCGACCTCGGACACTGGGAAAGAATGACCATGATCGAGGCGGTCAAGAAATATTCGGGCGTTGACTTCGCCGCTATCTCGAGCGACGAGGAGGCAATCGCTATTGCGAAGGAAAAGCACGTCGAGCTTCCCGAAATTCCCACCAAGGGCGCGATCCTCGTTGAATTCTTCGACGCATTCGTTGAGGAAAACCTCATTCAGCCCACCTTCATCTACGATTACCCCGTAGAGAACAGCCCTCTTGCAAAGCGTAAGCCGAGCGATCCTATGTTCACCGAGCGCTTTGAGTACTTCATCAACGCAACCGAGTTCGGAAACGCATTCTCCGAGCTTAACGATCCCATCGACCAGAAGGGAAGATTTGAAAAGCAGGTTGCAGACAGACTCGCTCTCGATCCCGAAAGCAAGGCGCAGGTTGATTACGACTATATCACCGCTCTCGAATACGGACTTCCCCCGACAGGCGGACTCGGATTCGGCGTTGACAGACTCGTTATGCTCCTTACCGACTCGGCATCGATCAGAGACGTTCTTCTGTTCCCAACAATGAAACCCCTTGATTGAGAAAATGCCGTAAAATAGCGGTATTACAGAGTTTTTGAAACTCTATCAAAACCGATTTACGACACATTTACGACAAATGAAAAAATGAAGACCTATGGTACCAAAATACCATAGGTCTTTCTTTGTCGTTTGTATGTAATAGATATATTGAATTATATTTTGAATGCAGTGTCGCACATTGGACAAATTACGCCTTCGGGGCTTTGAAGTTGCTCTTTCGTATATGAAAGTTCTTCATTACAATGGGGGCAAGTAACATCGATAAATTCATCTTCATCAATTTCCGAGTTTGCGATAGCGGTTTTGGCTACTTTTATTTTTTGCTTTTGTTTTTCAACAACACGCTTTTGCTCCCGTGCATTAACTGCTTTTTCGTGTTTTTCATTTGCCCTTTTATTTGGTTTTGCAATGATAGCACTGTTGTCGACGAGTTCTCCGAAAGCATATAACATCCAATAACTCAGCCATATTATAAACGGACCGAATATTGCTGCTACAAAAGGTATCCAAAGCAAATACCATAAGTAATCATCAGAAAGAAAAACAATAAAAGAAATTGCAGCGCCTATCCAAACCAATACGATTTCAACCCAACAACTCCATTTTGCGACATTCTTGATTTTTTGACCTATATCGTCAAAATTAAATGTCGAAGTAAATTTGTTCATAAATAGTCCTCCTATAATAAAAAAGTGCGTCCCATTAAGAGACGCACCGAAAAATGCTTCCCTCAATGTTGCTACACATCTGCACAAAGTCAGGAAGAGAGAATACATTTTTACCAAATAGTATTCCCTAACAATGTGCATATTCAGATGTGTAGCGACAATATTATAGCACAAACCGTTCGCATTATCAATGGTTTTACGAATTTTATCAATTTTTTTGCAATCTTCATGAGTTATAACGATTCTTATAGAATCTTTATGACTCTTTTTCTTTTATATAAGACTCTTTATTAATCATGATGATTATATAAGCATTATGAGTCTTTATCTTAAACATAGAGTAATTGAGAGTTATCAAGATTAAGAAAAGAGTAAAGAATCCTCTTGATTGTTTAAAGAGTAAAGAAGATTACTTGAAATAAAAAAATTAATAGAATAAGTTTTAAACATCAATACATTTAATTTAAGAAGGAGGAATTACAAACCATACACACATAAGGAAATATATGAAGGTGGAATTACAAAAGAAACCCGACCAAGTGTGGTCAACCCTGTATCACCGTTTTTGCGAAACCTATGGAAATGTCCAAACGGAAAAACGGCGGTACCGTCAATCTTAACCCGATTCGCTATGTAGGGTTGGTTGACTTGCCGATAATGTATCGGCTTTGGAATGGCAGAAAGTGTTCTGCCGTACCTTTGGCGAGGGGGCTCTCTCGTCTTCGTCTGAACAAAAATAGCATCGTACCTATTCGCATTAACGGCTTTGGACACAAAGCCTGATAATGCGGATAGGGTAATCTGCCCGACTAGATCTAGTCGGGGCAGATATCATTTTAGAAAGGAGTGACACGAATGTCAAAAAAACGTAGTCTTTTCGTACAGAGCATGACGGCTATCGAAGCATCGTTCTCTATTGGGTACGATAAGCATTCTGCGAAGAAACAAAGCGAACAACCCGACCACAGTTGGAGGGTGTACAGCTTCGCAGGCAAGGCAAACTTGCTTGATACTGCCCACAACCTTTGTGAGTACATCAAAGAGCATTATCCCGAGGTTGATAAGGTGCGACAGATTCGCCCCGAATACTGCCAAGAGTGGCTTGACAGTAAAGCGAGGGGTGGATGTTCGCTAAATACGATAGAAACGTATAGAAGTAATGTCGCAAAGCTATCACGAATAATTAATCATCATTTCGGGGTACATACCAATTTTGAAACAAAGGTCAATGTGGAATTGATACCCGATAGAACGAGTCCTCGTGAGTTCGCACTAACACCCGAAGAGATACAAAGGGTCAAGGACTCGATTGTCAAACCGTGTCACTCGAGCAATTTCTTTATCTTCTCAACCTACACCTGCTGCCGTGTCAATTCGGTTTCTATTCAAAAGCGGCACATTACCCTCGGTAATGACAGAGAGACCGTCACGGTCTTTTTTGAAAAGGACAAGGGTGGGCGCAGCCGAGAAATCACTGTAACCGATAAAGAGTTCTATGCCTTTTGCAGTTCGCTCATATCGGGCAAGGCAGAAACTGACTCCCTGTTCGGCAATATCCGTAAGGACAGTGCGAATAAGTGGTTATCTCGAAGATTGTGCCGTCTTGGAATCACGGTGTCAAGCGAAAAGACAGTCGGTTGTAAGGCAATCCAAAAAAGTGGTAACCACTCGGTGAGGAAATCGTCCATACAGGCATATTACCACAAGCAGTATCAACACTATCTTGATAAGGGATATTCGCCCGACAAAGCAGACCGAACGGCAAAGAACGACTGTTGTGTTCGTCTCGGTCACGGAACGGCAGAAAAACGGGTGGATATCGTCAATATTTATCTCGGTGCAAAGTCATAAAAATAATTCGTCAAAATACTTGCAATTTGGAAAACTATAGGTATACTTTATCATGTAAGTGATTTACAACACTTTTTCTTTTGTCTTTTATTTACATATTTTTGGTGGAATTATATTTATGAAGGTGGAATGCCCCGAGGCTGCTCGGGGGCATTCCATTTTCTTTTTTGTGTTGTAGCCACTAAAAAATACTAAATAAAAGGAGTGTTGAACAATGTTCAATCCAATTCGCCTATTTACAGGCACAGAAAAAGAGTTCGTTATGATACAAGGGTATGTTCGTTCGGTAACTGACAGAGGGAGTTATAATTCTGTCTCGTTCCTTGCCGACTCAAACAACCGTGGCCCCAAAGCACCACTTGTTTCGGTGATGTGTTTTGACAACACCACAGGCATTAACTACAAAAAATTGACCCGATATACAAAGGGCAGATTCGTCACATTCTTTGCCGAGGTCCGATACAAAGATGACGGCACCCCAACTTATAAGGCAATCGGTATTTCTATCGCCCCAACCGAGTTTAAAGAAGATACCAACCCTATTGATGATAGCGAAGTTCAAACCGACTATGACGAAACCGAAGAGTATGAGCAATTAACTTTTGATTTCGTTGACGAAGATTTACCTTTTCCTGCAACAGATTAAGGCTGACAAGCATGAAAATACGCGCTATACTCTTTAAACCCCCGATATTTTGAATAATTTACAAAAAGTTCATATTCTCCAAAATAGGCGAATCTGAGCTCTCAAAAATCAAATTGGCCTATTTTACCCCTAGTTTTCGGGTTTGGGGTAAAATGGCACGATTTGGGGGTATTGACAAAATGGAAAAAATATCTTACTCTTTGCCATCACCATTTTTGTAAAGGAGGTTGAGAAAGTTGTTCGACGGCACTTACAATGAGTGTTTGCCGAAGAGAACGAATAATACGACAAGGGATAAAGAGAAAACACCAACATGGCAAAAATTCAATTTAACGGCAGAAGAAGCAGCAGATTATTTCAACATTGGAATAAACAAACTGCGACAATTTGCAAACGAACACAAGGACGAAGAGTTTCTGCTTTGGAGTGGAAACCGTGTCCTCTTCAAACGAAGATTGTTTGAAGAATATATTGAGAAAATAAATATAATTTAAGGAGAAAAAAGTATGTCAAGTAAAAGACGAGATTCAAAAAATAGGGTATTAGAAAAAGGCGAGTTCCAACGGGAAGACGGAAGATATGAATTTAAATACAAAGACCGACTTGGAAAAAGACGGACCGTTTACAGTTGGAAACTTGTTCCCACCGACAAAGTACCCGAGGGCAAAAAGTGTGATTCATCACTTCGGGAAATGGAAAAGAAAATCAAGCGCGACTTGGATGACGGTCTTGATACCTATACTGCAGAGAGAACAGACCTGAATTATTTCTTTGAGAAGTATATGGCGATGAAAAAGAATCTTCGCCCGTCAACCCGTGAAAATTACATTTATATGTATACCAAGTATGTCAGCGAAGATTTGGGCAAACGAAAAATAACTGCTATTAAGTATAGCGACGTGAAAGCATTTTATATGCACCTTATCTATGATGTTGGGTTTAAACCTAACAGTATGGAAATTATACACACCATTTTGAACCCGATATTCACAATGGCATTCCGTGATGATTATATCCGTAAAAACCCCATAGACGGTCTTATGAAAGAAATTAAGCAGAATTGCGGATGGGAGAAGGTTCAACGACATGCCCTTACTGCACCGCAACAGAAGGCTTTTATGGACTTCGTACGGCAGTCTAAACAGTATAAGCATTGGTTACCCCTATTCACATTTTGCTTGGGTACAGGGTGTCGTGTGGGCGAGGTAATTGGGCTCCAATGGTCTGATTGTTTTTTCAAAGGTGGGGTAATATTCGTAAACCACAATATGCTCTATCGCAAGAACAAGGACGGAAAATGCGAGTTTCATATCCATGCGACTAAAACGACAAATGGCACCAGAGAAGTGCCTATGTTTGACGAAGTCCGTGAAGCCCTGTTGCAGACGAGAGAACAACAAATCAAGAACGGTGGTTGCCGAGCTGTTGTTGACGGTTTGAGTGATTTTGTTTTCACCAATCGTTATAACGAGGTATATTCGCCTGCGGCTCTTAATAGGGCAATCGCACGAATTATCCGTGATTACAACAAAGAGGAAACCGAAAAGGCATTTGCAGAAGAAAGAGACCCTTTGTTGTTACCTCATTTCTCTATGCACAATCTACGGCATACATTCTGCACCCGACTCTGTGAAGTAGAGAGCAATATAAAGTATATACAGGACATTATGGGCCACAGTGATGCAAAGACCACAATGGACATATACAACGAGGTGACAAAAGAGTTCAAAGAGCAAACATCCAAAAAACTACAAGGTGTATTGCAAATTGCCTAAACCATAAACCGAGTGACACAAATCACTCGGTTTTCCTTTAAAAAACCTTACGACATTTACGACAATTTTTACGACATTTGCCCGTGGCAATAAGTTGCGATAAGTGACGATTCGTGAAAACAGAATATTGAAACCCCTTTATCCGTGGGGGTTTGTGACGATAAGTGGCAATTCGTGAAAATACAAAAGTAGTCCCCACAATGAAGCCCATTGATTAAACAAAAAACAAACACCCTATGACCGTTAAAAGTCATAGGGTGTTTTTGCATATTTTTATTGAACTGACCGACAAATTGGAATTTGAATAGCAAGATTTTTTGAGATGTTATTGCTTATTCATAACACACAGTAAAATGCTCTAAAACCATTGAAAATAAAGGTTTTTCCGCAAACAACTCATTTCATCCCATCATATGGTGTTACACCGTTTTACCCTTGTCCCGAAAAATCATAAGGGCAAAATCAAGGGCAAGAATCATCAAAATTTTAGTTTTTAGATTTGGGAAACGAACTGTTGCAATGTGAATTTACAAATGAATTGAGGACTTATCGTGAAGATATCCAAATTGTTTGCAATCACATTGCATTCGAAATCCGGCCTTATTTTCTTTTTTATCTTGGCAGCATACAATCTGCTGTTGGGCGTGTATCTGAAAGACTTTTTTGTGCTTTCACCGATGCTGATGACATTGTATTTGCTATCAGCACTGCCGACCTTATTTTTCGTCCTGAAAATACGGTCAACACCCATGCGTGCAATCGTACTCATTGTTCTGTTTTTCGTCATGGTAATGAGTATTGTCAGTGCTCTTTCCTGCCGTAGGCTTCTGCCGATGTTGACGTTTATTGCTACGGCTATAGAAATGATGTACCTTGGTATTGTCGATAACAGTTCCGGCAAAGACAAACTGCTGACGAAAATTTGTGTTTTGGTACTAACGGCATTTATTGCAGTACTTCTGTTCTTCTCATATAATTTCGTCTACAAACCGGAGGCCCCTTATCTTTCCAACGGCAGAGATACCCTGTGGAATACCCAAACAGAAGAACTTGCTGACGAAATTTGCGCCGGTTGTGAAACCGACCAAGAAAAGGTACTGGCTTTTTATAATTGGATCATAGCCAACTTCGAGTATGACTACGACTGTTATCCACTTTCCCAATACTTTGATGTTCGTAAGACTCTGCAAACCAAGCAAGGCATTTGCTTTGACTTTTCCCATTTATTCGCCGCGTTCTGCCGCAGTCAGAATATCCCTTGCTATGCCGTTGACGGTACGCCTTATGATTGTTCCAAAGAGCCTCACACCTGGAATCGAGTCTATTTTAACGGTTCCTGGTGGGATATGGATTTGACGAGCGATATTCTTGCAATCAAGGATAGCAGAAAGCTCTACGGGTTTCGTGAACTGGATGGCGCTTCCGCTCCCGACAAGGACTATTACATAACGAAAATCTATTGAGTATATCAAATGCCGGTGACCAAAATTTTGGCCACCGGCATTTCGATAGTGCGTTTTAGGCTGCCGCAGGAGAACCTGCAGCGGCCAAAAGTTCTTAACCGATTACTAAAACCATAGGGCAAGGAGGCTGATTGACGCCGTTGCTATCGTCGTCATAATTACCGTCATACAGCTTGCCTCTTGAAATAGCCTCTCTTATTGTGGCAAAAAGCATAGCATTATCTGCATA
>JAZSKY010000062.1:0-8540 GCA_045535095.1 Eubacteriales bacterium
TCATTTTACAATTTACGTCTTACGTGTGTTAAAAGCCACACTTGCCATCGGTATCACCTCATATAAAACCTAAAAAAGCACACATTACCCCTTAAAGGGCATTGTGTGCTTTCGTTTTTCTCGTCTTTTCGGGCAAAACACTGCGCCCTTTCTATTTTCAGTATATCATCTGTGCACCGCATTTTCCATTCGCATTTTAGACAAGAATCGGCCCTGTGTTTTGTGCAGATTTCACAAGGCGATTTTAAGAAAATTTCAGCAGTCGAAAAAGCGCTTTTATTTTCGCAAAAAGTAGCACTATTTTTCAATATATTATTGACTTTACGGCTTACGCGTGATAGAATAGTTATGTATATAATTTTATTTAAGTATAAGGAGGGGTGTCCGTGAAAGGCAGAATTCTGACGATAGGAAACGCTTATATAGAAATGCACATGCAGACCGCGCGTCTGCCGATAGCCAACCAGACGGTAGTCGAGGACGATTACGAGCTTCGTCCGGGCGGAAAAGGCGGCAACTCTGCGGTTGCGGTCGCGCGTATGGGACTCGAAAGCGTATTCTGCACGTCGGTAGGACAGGACAGCGACGGCAACAGACTCCGTAATTTTTATAATTTCAACGGTATAAACACATCAACGATGTACGTTGACCCCGCACACAACACGGGACTTTCGGTATATCTCTACGAAACGCAGTACGATTCAAAGCGCAGAATAATCTATCCGGGCGCAAACAAGAGCTTCTCTATCGGTCAGATAGAGGCGGCGCTCGGCACTTATCCCGACGCGATATTTATGACGCTTGAGGTTCCCTTCTCGCTTGCGGTTGCGGTAAGCTCTCTTGCAAAGCATCACGGAATCCCCGTATTTCTCGACGCTTCCCCCGCACAGCTCGGACTCCATCTCGAGCAGCTCGAAAACATCGAGATCTTCTTTGCAGGCAAGCAGGAGGTATATATCCACACCGGAATAAATCCGACCTCGCTTGAAAGCTGTCTCAAGGCTTGTATTGCTCTCGGTCAGACGGTCAAGGCGAAATACTACGTGCTTCGTCTCGGCGAAAGCGGCTTCTTCGTTTACGACGGAAAGTACCACAACGTTATCGGTCCTTACAGTCTTGACAACACGCCCTCGCCTACCTTCGTTGACGTTGAGGCGGCTATCGTGTCCTCCGAGTATCTCATCACTCAGGACATAAGAAAGGCTTGTCTCGTCGGCTCTGCGGCGACCAAGTTCGCAAAGGAGCGTCACGACATAAAGATCCCCACTCGCGAGCAGCTCAGAGCATTCTGCGAGGAAAACGAGTTCGACATCAAGATCGCTCGCATATAAAGGCAGGATCAGATGAACGGTTTATTTATAAAAACAGACGGATATTTCCGCTCGTCGAGCGATCTGTGCGATATTTACTACGCGGTATGGACTCCAAAGTGCGCCCCGAGTGCTATTGTGCAGATAGTCCACGGCGCACGTGAGAGCATCGGGCTTTACAGCGATGTGATCGCGTATCTCGTATCAAAGGGATACGTCGTTTGCATGCACGATATGCTCGGTCACGGAAAAAGCTGCGAGTCTGACGGCGGAAAATTCGGATTTTTTGCCGAGAGTGACGGCGACAGATTTCTTATAAAGGACACCGAAGCACTCCGCGTGCTTATGCGTCAAAAGTACAGACGCCTTCCCTACTTCCTTCTTGGAAACGGTCTCGGCTCGCTTATTGCAAGGGCGTACGCATCGGCGTATCCCGACGGCACGCTTGACGGTCTTATCGTTGCATCACCCTACAAAAAGAGACTCGGACTTTTAAAAGCGGCTTCAAAAATGAGCGGCGCGATGAGTCGCTCTGCTCTTCTTCACCGCATCGAGACGGGCGAGTCGCCGAGCGGCGAGATACTCACGACTCAGGCATACCGCGATATTCTGATACTGTCTTCATACTGCGGAGAAAATCTCCCTCCCCGCGCTCTGCCGATATTCATTTCGGCAGAAAACAAGGGCGCAAGGGCGGCGATCAAGCTCTACGAGAGATATTTCAGCGAGGCTATATCGGACGTCAGCTGCAAGATATACGAAAAAGGCAACTTATCGAGCGAGGACGCGCTTTCCGATCTTGCCGACTGGATACAGACGGTAGTTGATGCGAAGATCGAGCTGATGCGTCAAAATACTTTTCACTTTTAAGGTGTATATGAAGAAAAGAATACTTGGAATAGACTACGGCAGAGTGCGTACGGGCTTTGCTGTCAGCGACCTGCTCGGGCTTACTGCAAGTCCGATAGGAACCTTTAAAATAAACGGTGACCGCTCGCTTGTCGAGAAGGTGTGCGAGCTTACAAAGGAATACGAGATCAGCGAAATAGTCATCGGAAATCCGATAAACATGGACGGAAGCCGAGGCGACAGCTCGACGAAGGTGCAGTATCTCGCATCTCTTATCGAGAAGGACACTTCTCTTCCCGTCGTGCTTTTTGACGAGCGCTGTACCACGATGCTCGCTCACAAGCTCCTCAACGCCACCGACACGCGCGGCGCAAAGCGCAAGAGTGTAGTCGATACCCTCTCGGCGCAGATAATTCTCCAGAATTATCTTGACTCAAAAAAATAAATATTTATTTAAATATTTCAATTTTATAAGGAGAAAAACTTATAAACCGCAACATTGACAAATTCATCGCAATGGTTGAAAAGTCGGTTGAGGATCACTGCCTCGGCCCCGGAAAATATCAGCGTTGGAGATGGCAGAATCCTGCGGGAAACCGCAATCTTGAGTCGTCCGAATACGGCGTTACAGACGCGAGGAGGCTCTCGAGTGCATGCGTGATTTCGCAGAAAAGTATTTCGACTTTATCGAGTCTATCGACACCGAAACACACGAAACCTTCAACGATATTCACGCGCTCTTCGGAACTGTATGCTGTCTCTCCGAGCTTCAGTTTGCTCTTCCCGGCGAGGTCAAGACGACCTTCCCGCTCAAGAACGTTCTCGACAGAAGACCGTTCATTTAAGCCTAAGGGCTCTGCCCTTAACCCGCCAAAGGGGCTCTGTCCCTTTGGAAACCCTGCTTAGAAAACTTTTGAAAAAGTTTTCTAAGAACTTTCAAAACTTTAAAAAACTCCGATGGATTTTCCGTCGGAGTTTATTTTATTTATTAAGGTCTATAAGGAGTGCGCGGCAGGGTGAGCCGTCAGCGCCCGACAAATTAAGGGGTGCGGCACTAAGTAGATAAACGCCCTCGGGAACGTCCGAAAGGCATATTCCCTCAAGCAGTACAATTTCTTTTTCAAGAAGCGCAAGGTGTACCGCCATAGGCGAGCTTTCAGGTCCTACCGATTGAGACTCGTTTCCGAGAAGCAGTATTCCCGCCTCCGCAAAGGTCTTTGCCGCCTCGAGCGACACCTCGGCATCTCCCTTAATGAGTATGCGCTTTGCCGCTTCGGGGTTACTTTCCTTTGCCTTTTTGATTATTTTAGCGGCGCTTTCACCGTCAAGTATTCCGCTGTATTCTACAACGTACGCCATTCCTACAAGCGAGCAAAGGTCTATCTTATCGACCGTTTTTCCATTTTCTATAAAGTGAAAGGGCGCGTCGATATGCGTGCCGTTGTGCGCGCACATACTAAGTGCGGTAAGGTTATACACTTCTCCGTCCGACATTGATTTTACCGTCATTTTCTCGGGTTTCGGATCGTCGGGATACACCTTGCAGGAGAAAACCTCCTGCGAAATATCGTAAATCTTCATTTATGAGTCCACCGCTTTTTAGAGTGCCGAAAGGACGTATTTATCGGTAATTTCGGTATATTCTGTGATACTCTCGGCGCGTTCGGAGAACTTCTTCGAGAGCTTTTCGTTGTTTACGTACGAAACGAAATTCTTGAACTGTCCGCTATCTGCGGTCGTCGTATATCCCTTCTCGGGAAGGTCGAATTTCTTGACGATATAGTAGCAGTCCTCGTTTTCGCAAAGCTTAACCTCGCCGATTTCCATTTCAAGCGCCGCCGAGGTAACTGCCGCAGAGTGCGAGAGATAATCGTCCGCGCTGACGTAAAATCCGTTTGGCGTAGTTGCGAGATCGAAACCAAATTCCTTCATATATTTTTCCATAAGCGCGTTCATATCCGCTCCGCCGAGGGCCTCGGCGTACACGCTCTGCGCCTTTTCAACTACCGCTTCCTTTTCGCTCTCGGTAAGCTCCTCGGTGAGGTATCTTCCCGTAGAATCGGTCTTTCTTGTGCCGTCGTCGTTATAAACGTACTTTACGTTTTTAAGGAACATAACGTACTTGACTCTTGCGTAGTAGGTCTGGTAATACGCCTCAAGCTCGTCTGCACTTGCGGTCTCAACGCCCTCGGTATCGTTATAGAGATATTCAAGTACGGTGTTGTACTCCTCCTCCATACGAAAGACCTCTTTCATCTCGCCAATCGTGATGCCGTAGTCCTCCTTAAGCATTTCTATATACTCGGAGCGGCTCTCGTAGTGGGCGATCTGCTCGTTTATCGTGTCCTTTATAGACTGCTCGGACTCATCGCTGAGCTTCAGTCCAAGCTCGTCGAAAAGCACCGCGCCAACGAGGTAGAATCTTATTCTGACCTCTATCTGCGAGGAGATATATTCCTCATTCGTAACGCCCGTATCGTTGACAGACGACCAATATTCGGGGGTGTCCTTTACGTCTGTATAATAAGTAAGGAAATAATCCTTCCAGTTATTCATCCAGTACGAATACATTCCCTCTGTTATCTTGTGTCCGTTAAGCTCAAGGGCGACCTTCGTCTTTCCCGAACAGGATGCCATCTGGAACGGGAGGGCAAGAATGGCAAGTGCGAGAGCAAGTATTCTGATATATTTTTTCATACCTTTTACCTCAAAACAAGACTGTTTTAATGATTTTACCACTTTTTTATCAGTTATTCCAGCCATTTTCATTGATTATTTGTATATATTCCTTTAACATTTTCTCGCAAGCGTCAAGCGGAGCTTCGTTCTTTGCCGCCTTCGCGAGTGCGCTCGGCGTGCTTCCCATACTGATAAGGATACGTCCGTTATTTTTAGCGGCAAGTATCGACCACGCGCTTGCGTTCATCTTCGCAGGGGTGAATACCACTCCGCGTGTGTCGGCGCTTATCTTGGAGATTCCCGCCTCACTTCCGAGAGCGCGAATGAGCGATATTCTGAGAAGATTATCGGTCACTCTCGGCATATCGCCGTATCTGTCGATAAACTCGTCGGCAACGTCATAAAGGTCGTCCTGAGAGTTTATCAGCGATATCTTGCGGTATGCGTCTATTCTCTGCATCGAGCCTGAAATATATTTTTCGGGAATATATGCGGCAATGCCCATATTGACCGTACATTCAACCTTTTTCTTGGGTGCTTCGCCCTTTTCCTCGAGTACTGCCTCACTAAGAAGTCGCATATAAAGCTCATATCCGACGCTCGACATGTGTCCGTGCTGCTCTGCGCCGAGAATATTACCTGCGCCTCTTATCTCAAGGTCGCGCATTGCAACCTTAAATCCTGCGCCAAACTCGGTAAAGTCGCGTATTGCCGCAAGGCGCTTGCTTGCGACCTCGGTGAGAACTCTGCCCTTATGATAGGTGAAATATGCGTACGCTCTTCTGCTCGAGCGTCCTACTCTTCCCCTTATCTGATGAAGCTGGGAAAGTCCCATCTTATCGGCGTCCTCGATAATGAGCGTGTTTGCGTTGGGAATATCAACACCCGTTTCGATTATCGTCGTACAGATGAGAATATCGGTCTCGCCGCTTATCATAGTCTGCCAGATGTCAGAAAGGTCCTCTTTATCCATCTGTCCGTGCGCGACTCTCACCGCGGCATCGGGAAACTGCTTTGATATTCTTGCCGACAGAGGGTACATTCGCTCAACGTTATTGCAGAGATAGAATACCTGTCCGCCTCTGTGAAGCTCCTTATTTATCGCCTCGTAAACGATAGATTCATCGTACTCGGTGACGTAGGTCTGAACCGGCATTCTGTCGCCCGGTGCTTCCTCAAGCAGAGACATATCGCGTATTCCGCTCATCGCCATATTGAGTGTTCTCGGTATCGGCGTTGCGGTAAGTGTGAGAAAATCGACGTTTCCGACCATTTTCTTGAGCTTTTCCTTCTGAACGACTCCAAAGCGCTGCTCCTCGTCAACTATAACGAGTCCGAGATCACGGAACTCTATATCACCGGAGAGTATTCTGTGTGTTCCGATAAGAATATCGACCTCGCCGCGCTTTACTGCGCGCAGGATCGCCTCCTGCTGCTTCGGCGCAACTACTCGCGAGAGCATTTCGATCTTTATCGGAAATCCTCTCATTCGCGATGTGAACGTGCGGAAGTGCTGCATTGCAAGTATCGTCGTCGGAACGAGCACAGCAACCTGCTTTGCTCCTGCTACCGCCTTGAATGCGGCACGGAGAGCAACCTCGGTCTTTCCGTATCCAACGTCTCCGCAAAGGAGTCTGTCCATAGGATAGGGCTTCTCCATATCGCATCTGACCTCCTCGATAGCCTCAAGCTGACCGTCGGTCTCCTCGTATTCAAAGCTATCGGCAAACTCGCGTGTGAGCGCATCGTCGGGATCAAACGCGTGTCCCGGACGGCGAAGGCGCGCCGCGTAAAGCTGGATAAGCTCCTTTGCCATCTCCTTTGCCGCCGCCTTGACCTTGGTTTTCGTCTTATTCCACTCTGCGCCGCCCATTTTGGAGAGCTTGACCTCTCCGTCCGCGGCGTGAGCGCCTATATATTTTGAAATGGTTTCAAGCTGATTACAGGGCAGGTAGAGCATATCGGTACCTGCGTATTTTATCTTGACAAAGTCCTTTCTGACTCCTGCCACAACGAGACTGTCGAGTCCGAGATACTGTCCGACTCCGTGGTTTATATGGACGACGTAGTCACCGACACTCAGCTCGCTATAAGAAAGGATAGCATCTCCCGAAGAGCGCTTGATCTTCGCGCTTCGTGCGGTGCGCTTTGACTGTCTTACCGCCTGCACTCCTGCGCGACAAGCCGAGAGAAAGGCGCTTTTCATATCGGTCATCTCAAAGCCCGGAATTGCAGGTGCGACCGTAAGCGTGAGAGGCGCCTTGCTATCTGTCATCGATGCTCTTATTCCTCTGTCCGCGAGCATATTATAGGTATTTTTCATACTCGTTTCGTTCTCGCACGCAAGAGTCATCGAGAAGGAAAGATTATAATAATTCTCTATTTCCTCGCAGAGAAGGTCGAAGTTGTCGGCGTATCCTGCTATCTGCTTTGAGCGGAAATTATATATTCCGAGTAGTCTGACGTCCGCGCCGAGCGACATTGAAAAGGCGTCGATAACGATATTTTTATGCTCGTAAAGGGTGGCGGCGAACTCCTCCTTGAAGGTGAAAAGCTCGGAAAGCTCGGGCAAAAGAAGCTTTCCCTCAAGAAGCATCTTGATATCCTCGCTCTGCTGCCACTCAAAGGTCTTTGCCCTCTCAAGACAAGCAGGCATCTCGACTGTGATAAAAAGCGAATTTTCGTCAAAATAATCGAAAAGCGTGGTCTTTTCGGGATAAACGTAGGTGATATATTTATCTATGCACGAAAGGTCGCGTCCGCTATCAAGTGCCTCGGCTTCGATAAGAAGCTCGGACGCAGAGCGCTCGTTTTTCACCTTTTTCGCGTGCTCTCTTATCATTTTGGCAAGCTCTTTTTTCTGCGCGTCACTTGCAATTACCTCGCGTACGGGCGACACCGACATCTCCTCGATATCGTCAAGGCGTCTCTGACTTATGACGTCAAAGTAGCTCATTCGGTCGATCTCGGTATCGTAAAACTCGATTCTTATGGGCGCATCGTATTTGGGCGCATAGATATCGAGAATGTCTCCGCGTCGGGCGTACTGACCGGGCGCATCGACTATCTCAACCTTGGTATATCCGCCCTTTTCGAGTCTTGAAACGACGTCCGAAATATCGTAATTTCCTGCAAAATAGAGATTAAACGAGGTTTCGAGCAGCCTTTCCTTTGGTACTGTGTACTGCATTGCCGCATCGGGCGTTACGATTATCGCGTCGCACGAATTTTCGGACGTAGCAAAGAATACGCCGAGTCTCTCGTGCTCGCTTTCGTGAGATGCGTACACGTTGCGGAGAACGAAATCGCGCGAGAAGAAGGGGCGAACGCTGAGTCCGAGCGACGTGAGTGCGCCCGTCATTCGCATAACCTCTTTTTCGCTTCTCATAATGACAAGCGCGGGCGTGTTTTTCGGATTTCTGTCACGAATCGCCGCCGCAATGAAGAACACGGTTGCGCCCTCACAAAGTCCGTTTACGAGAGTGGGAAGCTGTCTTGCTCTTTTCTTATTCACTTCACTAACGAGAGATCTGTATTCTCTCGACTCTGCAAAGGAGTTTAAAATCTTTTCCATCTCTTCACCTAGAAAACCTTTTGAAAGCTTTCCAAACCTTTCAAAAACTTTCTTGAAAACCCTTTTTGTAAAAAGGGTTTTCAAACTTTCCCAAAAACTTTACTTAATAAATACCGTAATAAACGCAG
>JAZSKY010000039.1:0-31365 GCA_045535095.1 Eubacteriales bacterium
AAAAAGGGTTTTCAAACTTTCCCAAAAACTTTAATTAAATTTTTGTTTATCATTGCTTTGTGGTAGGGGAGGGGGTGAGCGTTTGCGAAGCAAACCGTAGGCGCACCAGGGGTGCGGTTTTTGCTCCTCCCGTATTCCCAAAAGCTTAATCAAAGGGTTTATACCTTTATTTTACCACTATTTTATCTTATGTCAAGTAAAAAAGCGTATTTTCCGCAAAGAAAATACGCTTTATCTTACCAAGAAATATCAATATCGTCCTCGTCTTTTTTGACGGGAGTCTCCTCGCTCGGCTCGTCCGACGCGAAAACGTTGTAGGCTACGGGAGCCGGGCCGTCATCGTAGTCGCTCGCGTCATCGTCAACGACGTCGCTGACGAAGAGCTTTTTATAGTACGCACCGTTTTGCTTGATGAGTCTCACAAGCATCTGCGCCTCGGAGGTGCCCATCTTACGCTTATCCTTTATCTTTTTTATGCAGGAGATAAGAAGATCGTTCGTAAGAACGCCGTCGCTCGAGTTTCCGCTATACTCTGCCTCCTCGTTAGAGAGAAGAACGAGATTATATATCGGGCAGGAAATGCCGTTGCGCTTTGCAATAGTCGAGCAAGCGCCAACGTAGTGCATACCTCTTTCAAAGGGACTCGGTATTCTCTTTATACTATCCTCGTGGCGTATCACCCATTCGCCCGTTTTAGGAGTCTCGAAGTATCCGGGACGGTCCTCTACCGTAAGAACGATTATACCGCCCTCGCAAACGACGATAACGTCCGCGCAGGGAGAGCATTCCTCGTCGCTACGGAGAAGATAGGGTGATTCTATTACGCTATCCTTGAAATATACCGAAAGAAGAGACGCGGCAAATCTCTTGTCCTTTATCTCTCTTTTATTAAGCTCGTTTACCTTCGAGTATTTGGATATTTCGGGAATAAGGTAAAACAGTATGGCAATCGCGGCGAGTGCCAAAACTGTGAGTACTACGGCCTTTCCTGCCGTAAAAGTGCCACTGAGTACAGGCATCATTTTTCTTTATCCTTTCGGTCTGATTTTTAAGCAAACGACCGACCGTAAGCTTCATACAGTCACGGTCGGTCTCCTTTTTTCCGATTTAGTTACCTGTGGTTTCGGAAAGATAGTTTACAACGTCCTCAACGCTGATAAACTTGTGGATATCGTCATCCTCGATCGTGATGTCGAACTCCTCTTCGCAGAGGCATATAAGGTCTGCAAGCTCAAGCGAGCTTATTCCAAGATCGTTGATAAGCTCTGCGCTCGGAACGATCTCAGACTCGTCAACGTGAAGATTTTCAACGAGTATTGCTTTTACCTTTTCAAAAAGTTCGGTGTTCATGTTTTTTCTCCTTAAAATAGTATGTGATATAAATAAAATTTATTTATTTCCTTTGTTTATGGTGTGTCTCTTGATCTTTCTCGACGTCGTCTTTTCAAACTCGGTATCGCGAAGCACTACCTCGTGAACCTGCTTGAATACGGGAAGCTTGCGGTTGACCGTATTTACCTCTTCCTTGATGCGAGAAAGTATCTCGTCGGACGAAAGTACTTCGGTCTTATCGGGATCGGGATAAACGAGAGCGGTAATAACTACCTCGCCCGATGCGTTCTCCTGTCCGACAACAACACATTCCTTGATCAGATCTATATGCGCGAGATAGGATTCTATCTCCTCGGGATAAATATTCTTTCCGTTACTGAGGATTATTATGTTCTTTTTACGTCCTGTAATGAAAATATATTTATCGTCGTCGATATATCCGTAGTCACCGGTACGGAACCAGCCGTCCTCGGTAAAGACCTCCGCAGTTGCCTCGGGGTTGTTGTAGTAGCCGAGCATTACGTTGTCGCCCTTGACGAGTATCTCACCGACCTCGTACTTGCCCTGCATCTGTCCGTCCTCAGGCTCGATCTTGACCTGACATCCGTCAACTGCCCAGCCGACAGAGCCGAAGCGCTCGTGTCCGCCGATGTTTACGGCAACGAGAGGCGAGCATTCGGTAATTCCGTAGCCCTCAAGAACTCTTACGCCGAAGGCTCTGAAGTCCTTGATTATTTCCTTATCAATAGGCGCGCCGCCGCAGACGAGATGCTTGAGATTTCCGCCGAATGCGGCAAGTATCTCACCGAAGAGCTTCTTTCTGATATCTATTCCGAAGATATCGAGGAAGCGGCAAAGACCCATTGCGAAGCGAACCTTCTTTTCAAGTCCCTTCGATCTGATGTTATCCCAGATTCTCTTATGGAAGGTCTCCACGAAGAGAGGAACGAGAGCCATAGTGGTCGGCTTGAACGCCGAAAGGTTTCTCGTTACGTATTTAAGACTCTCGTTGAGATACGAGGTCATACCCTTATTCGTAGCGGCGAGATGTCCGCAGGTCATTTCGTAGGTGTGGTTTGCGGGAAGCACCGAGAGAAGAGTGTCGTTACAGGTCATAAAGGACATCGTCGTACAAGACGAATTGGTTGCCGTAACGAGGTTTCTCTGGCAGAGCATTACGCCCTTGCTCGTTCCCGTAGTACCCGACGTGAAGATGATGGCGCAGCACTTTTCAAGGTCGATCTCAACGTCCTTATACGAGGTGTCTCCACCCTCAAGCGCTTCTTTTCCGAGGGCGATTACCTCGTCCATTCCCTTCGTTCTGTCGGTGATCTCCTTTTCGGTATCAAGGTAGATCGGAATGAAATATTTGATATTGGGAAGCTTATCCGCGTTCTTTGCAAGGCGGTTATTGAAGCTTTCGGTATAAACTACCGCATCCGCATTTGCGAGATTTAAGAAGTTTACTATCTCATCGTCTGCAAGCTCCTTGTCAAGCGGAATGATAGTTCCGTTTCCGTTGACGGTTGCAAAGTAGGTGGTAAAATACATCGGGTGGCTATCACCGATAACGGCAACCGTTCCGCCCATGATACCAAGCTTTGAAAAAGCGGTACCGAGATAGTTCATATTATTTAAAAGATCGTTGTACTTATAGTTATACTTTTGCTTATTTCGAGAGTAAACGTAAAGATCCTTTTCGCCGTAGCGCTCTGCGCTGCTTTCAACGAGGTGACGGAGATCCTTGACTGTCTTTTCTTCAAAAACGTATTCCATTATACTCTGCTCCTTTCGTGGGCTATATGTATTATACCTATACACATGCCTTTTGTCAAGTTTTTCGCGAAAATTTCACTTTATATTCTATTTTATTTACTATTTTTGCAATTTTAATATTTTTTGACATAATTATATAATTGTACTTGACAATCTCGTGATTGTGTGCTATAATATAAGCGTGAAGATTTAAAAATTAACAATATATTTTGCAAAACCGATTGAAAAAACCTTCCTTTTGTGATAATATATAGTTACAGACAACTATCTGAAAGGATTTTCACTCTTGAACGAAGAAAAGGTCATAATACCCGATCAGAAAAAGAAAAACAGAAAAAGAGCGATAATATTTCTGTCTATAACGCTCGCGCTCGTCGTGATACTCCCTATTCTCACATTCGTTGACTTCGGATCAAAGAAGGACGAGACTCCCGACAAGGACTCGTGGATAAGATATTACGGAGACCAGTTCTTCCCCGAGCCTAAGTTTGACGAGGTGATCGAGGAGGACAGCGCGTATATGCAGCTTGACAGAGTGCTTTACTACTCAAACGGCACAGAGCGCTTCTCGGTAGAAAAGAAATCTGCCGATCTCGGTCCCTGCTGCTCGCTTTTCTACGACTATTTTGAGATAGTAAAATCGGGGGATTTTCAAAACTACTACTCGCTTTTCACTGAAAGATATGCCGAAGAGCACGGAAATATCAATTTCTTCACCAAAAACAAGCTTATATTCACAAAGCAGAAAATATACGCGATAGACGTCACACTTATCCGCGAGGCGTATCTTGAAAACGGAGACGCAAGCGGCGCTTACAAGGGCAGTACGGTATATTATTTCAACGTTTCATATAAAATAAAGGACAACAACGGCACCTTCCGCAGAGACGTCCTCAGCGACGAGGCTGTTCCGCTCGTATTCGAGCTTATCGAGACAAACGGAAAGGTCCTTATAAACGACATTTCATTCTACAAACCGGCATAAAATCAAATTTGAAAGGAATATTTCATTATGACAACAATGATCTACGTCTGGATAGTGATAATCGTAGCCGCGCTTATCGTTGAGGCTGTGACGGCAGGAATCGTTTCCATCTGGTTCGTGCCTGCGGCGGCAATCTGCATCGTGCTTGAGCTTCTTAAAGTGCCTCAGTCGATTCAGATACTCGTCTTTCTCGCGGTATCGCTCGCGCTCGTTATCTGCTTCCGCAAGCTCTCGAAAAAAAGCACTCACATAGCAACCAACGTTCCCGATATGGTTATCGGCGGAACTGCGGTAGTTACCGAAAAAATTGACCCTGCCGCAGAAACGGGAGAGGTCAAGATCGACGGTAAACGCTGGTCGGCACGTCTCGAGGACGGCGGCACTGCCGAGATCGGCGAGCAGCTTGAGGTACTCCGTATCGCGGGCGTAAAGCTTATATGCAAAAAAATAATATAAAACGAGAAAAAATATTTTCAGGAGGTTTAACTTATGAACTATCTTCCCTTAATTCTCGCAGACCTTGATCCCATCACCACGATCTTCTGTATCGCTCTTGGTATCGTGCTTCTCATCTTCATTTCCTGCCTTACCATCGTACCGCAGGGACACGCAAGAGTTGTTGAGCGTCTCGGAAAATACTACAAGACGTGGCAGACCGGCGTACGCTTCAAGGCACCCTTTATCGACAGAGTAGCAAAGAGTGTTATCCTTATGGAGCAGGTTGCAGACTTCCCTCCGCAGCCGGTTATCACCAAGGATAACGTAAAAATGCAGATAGATACCTTTGTATTCTATCAGATCACCGACTGCAAGCTCTTCGCTTACGGTCACGTAAACCCTATTGCGGCTATTGAAAATCTTACCGCTACTACCCTTCGTAACATCATAGGCGACCTTGAGCTTGACGCAACCCTTACCTCGCGCGACGTTATCAATACCAAAATGCGCGCGATCCTCGACGAGGCTACCGACCCGTGGGGAATCAAGGTAAACAGAGTTGAGCTTAAGAACATCATTCCTCCGCGCGAAATTCAGGAGGCAATGGAAAAGCAGATGAAAGCAGAGCGTGAAAGACGTGAGGCTATTCTCCGCGCAGAGGGTGAAAAGAAGTCGGCTATCCTTATTGCAGAGGGTCAGAAGCAGTCGAAGATCCTCGAGGCAGAGGCGGCAAAGCAGGCTGAGATCCTCCGCGCTTCGGCACAAAAGGAAGCAAAGATCCTCGAGGCAGAGGGTGAAGCAGAGGCTATCCTCAAGGTTCAGCAGGCAACTGCGGACGGTATCAAGATGATAAACGAGGCAGGCGCTTCGAGAGAATCGCTCATTCTCAAGAGCCTTGAATCCATGGAAAAGGTTGCAAACGGACAGGCGACCAAGATCATCGTTCCTTCCGAAATTCAGTCGGTAGCAAGTCTCCTTGCATCGGCAAACGAGATAATCGGAGAGAAGAAATAATTTAAGGTAATGTAAAGCTCCCGACCGAAAGGTCGGGAGCTTTTTTGTTTTCCGAGCGAAATGTTTGCCAAAATCTGTTGACATTTCGGGGAAAAAGTATTATCATAAAGAAAAACTGCAACCGAGGAGGCACAAAATGAAGCTTACTTACGATCAGATAAAAGAAATCACGCTCGGCGCGCTTTACGTCACGCAAAACGAGGACGGAAAGATCTCGTTTTCAAGATTTACCGACAAGCAGCTCGAGCATTACAGAATACACGATGCAGGACATTATATGAGATCCGCAAGCGCTACGGGAATGAAATTCTCCTTCCATACCGACGCACGTGAGATAAGGATCGACTGCGAAATGATCCGCGCAACAGCGGAGAGCCGCTTCGACCTTGACATTCTCTGCGACGGCGCTATGTACCATCATACCGAGATGACCGCAGAGAGCGACATCTTCGAGGGTGTTATCTCGACCGCTCTTCCCGAGGGCGCGCATCACGTAACCGTATTTCTGCCAAGCTTCTCCGCGTTTAATCTGAAATCTCTCGAGCTTGAGGGCGCTTCCTTTATGACGGCGCACAAGCCGTCGGGAAAGAAGATACTCTTCCTTGGCGACTCGATAACGCACGGAAGCTCGTCGCGTTACCCTTCCCTTTGCTACACCGCGCGTCTTGCCGCTATGACTGATGCGATAACGCTTAATCAGGGCATCGGTGGGGACATTTTCCGCCCCGGAATAATTGATCCTGAGCTTCCCTTTGATCCCGACGTTGTAACCATCGCGTTCGGAACGAACGACTGGTCGGGCGCAAGAGAAAATCCCGCACTTCGTCTCTCGCGTGCATCTGCATATTTTGACAACGTCAAAAACGCCTTTCCCAAGGCAAAAATCGTCTATATTTCGCCCATCTGGAGACGCCTGACCGACGCGGAGTACGCGACCTTCCTCCCTGCAAGACTTGAATTTGAGGCTCTTGCAAAGGAAAAGGGACTCGCACTCGTTGACGGATTCACTCTCGTTCCCCACCTTTGCGAATTTTATTCGGACGGACTCCATCCGAATCCGCTCGGATTCTCGCTTTACGCGGAAAATCTCGCAGTCGCGCTTAAAAAGCTCGGGGTTATTTAATTTATCTTAATATGAAAAAACACCACCGAAATCGGTGGTGTTTTTATTTTTTAATTAAAGTTTTATTTTGTTCGATAAGCTAAACTTATCAACTGTTTGTATTCTTCAAATTGTTCTCATTTTCCGCCTTGTTTTTATCATACCATTCATCCGGATAACTTGGTGTGTCGGCGGCTTCAAACATATAACAAAAAGCCTCTCCGGTCTCCAAATCATCATTAAACGGACACTTATATCCCATTTTATCTGCCATAGCATAAGCATACAGTTCGGTTTTCCATTGTTCGCACCAATTGTGAACGTGAAAATCACCATCATTACTGATCAAAACAGAATGATATTTTTTACAATTCATGCAAGTTTTCTTCATACAAAGTGAACCTCCTTGATAAGTTTGGAACAGTTCGTGGCCTGCTCCCGACCAACGCTATTAACTCGATTATAACACAAATCAACAAAAAAACAACCCTCTGCCGCGATTTTTATGCCTGAAAATTCTACGTTAAAAACACCACCGAAAACTCGGTGGTGTTTTTTGTCAAAGTTTTTGAAGTTCCAAGAAACTTTTTTCAAAAAGTTTCTTGGTGGGGTTCTTAGGGGTGACACCCCTAAGCTTATCTCTGGATTCTTCCCGATCCGTCGCCGCCTGCGAGCTTTTCAACCTCGGAAACGGTAACCATATTGTAGTCACCCTCGATGGAGTGCTTGAGAGCGGATGCTGCAACTGCAAACTCAACTGCACCCTGAGTGGTCTTGCCCGAAAGGAGCGAGTAGATAAGTCCGCCGCCGAACGAGTCACCGCCGCCTACGCGGTCAATGATGTGGAGGTCGTACTTCTTGGAGAAGCAGTATTCGTCCTCCTTAACGTTGTAGAGCATTGCCGACCAGCCGTTGTCGAATGCGCTGCGGCTCTCACGGAGAGTGATAGCAACGTACTCAAAGTTAAACTTGTCTGCGAGCTGCTTTGCAACCGACTTGTATCCCTCGTGGTTGAGCTTACCGCCGTAAATGTCGGTAGCCTCTGCCTCGATGCCGAATACGTCCTTTGCGTCCTCCTCGTTGGAGATGCAAACGTCAACGTACTGGCAAAGCTCGGTCATAGCCTCTCTTGCCTGATCTCTGGTCCAGAGCTTGCCGCGGTAGTTAAGGTCGCAGGAGATCTTGATTCCCTTTGCCTTAGCTGCCTTGCATGCCTCCTTGCATATCTCGACTACGTTTGCGCCGAGAGCGGGAGTGATTCCGGTAAAGTGGAACCAATCTACGCCTTCAAAGATCGAATCCCAGTCGAAGTCTGCGCAAGTAGCCTTTGCAATAGCAGAATTTGCGCGGTCGTAAATACATACAGAGCCTCTCTGCGATGCGCCCTTCTCGTTGAAGTAGATACCTACTCTGTCGCCGCCGCGAACGATCTTGGTGGTGTCAACGCCGTATCTGCGAAGGCTATTTACAGCCGACTGACCGATAGCGTGGGTAGGAAGCTTGGTTACGTAAACTGCATCCATGCCGTAGTTAGCAAGAGAAACAGCAACGTTAGCCTCGCCGCCGCCGAAGGTGAATTCAACGTGGTCGCACTGTACGAATCTCTCGTAGTTGTAGGGTTGAAGTCTGAGCATAAGCTCACCGAATGTAACGATTTTAGCCATTTTTTGGCCTCCTTAAAATGTTATAATTTGCGTCCCTCACACGGGGCGTTTATTTTATGATTTTAAAACAAACTCTGAAATCCGCCCATTAAAAGCCACAGAAGAAGGAAAACCACCGAGATAAGTCCTATTACAACGAGCATAGGGAGGATCATCACTTTGACGCTTTGAAAATACGTCTTAAAATGCTCGATGACCTTAGGTCTTTGTCTCTCGTCGGGATCCTTTTTCTTAAAAAGGAGTCTTTTCGACTCGTCGAGATTTGACATATCCGCGACGGTAGATCCGTCGTCAATATATATTATTTTCTCTTTTTTAGGCTTTTTTCTTTCCTTTTCAGGCGTTTTCATTCAACTGCTCCTCAAGCATGTGGCACGCCGCAAAGTGTCCCTCACCGTACTCGCGGTAAGCGGGGGTGATATGACGGCACTTTTCGCTCGCGTGCGGACATCTGGTGTGGAATCTGCAACCCTTCGGGGGATTTGCAGGAGACGGAATATCTCCGCTCAGAACTATTCTATTCATCTTGATATCGGGATTCGGGTTAGGAATTGCCGAGAAAAGCGCCTTGGTGTAGGGGTGGAGAGGATTTGCAAAAATATCCTTCTTGTTACCGAACTCCATCATTGCACCGAGGTACATAACGCCGATCTTGTCCGAAATAAACTTTACTACCGAAAGATCGTGCGAAATGAAGAGATAGGTTAAGTTCATCGACTTCTGAAGGTCCTTCAGAAGGTTGATTATCTGCGCCTGAATAGACACGTCAAGTGCCGAGACCGGCTCGTCGCAGATAACGAGCTGGGGATTTACCGAAAGCGCTCTTGCGATACAGATTCTCTGACGCTGACCGCCCGAAAACTCGTGAGGATATCTCTCATAGTAGTAGTCGCGCAGTCCGCACTTTTCCATGAGGTCCATAACGTAGTCCTTGACCTGATTCTTCGGTACGATATTATGTACCTTGACAGGCTCGGAAAGGATATCTCCTACCGTGCTTCTCGGAGGAAGGGACGAATACGGATCCTGGAAGATGATCTGCATCTTGGTGCGTATCGGACGCATCTTTGCCTTGCTGAAATCGGTAATGTCCTGTCCGTCGAAGAATATCTTTCCTCCGTCAGACGGGTGAAGCTTCAGAATGGTTCTTCCCATCGTGGTCTTGCCGCAGCCCGACTCTCCAACGATTCCGAGCGTTTCGCCCGGCTTCAAGGTGAAGGAAACGTCGTCAACTGCAACGAGACTCTGAAGCACCTTACCCGTAAGGCTCTTCTTTATGGGGAAGTATTTTCTGAGGTGTCTTACCTCGAGAAGGGCGTCGGGATCGAGAGGCTTTTTCATATCCTCCTCGATCTGGGCCGCGCGAGCGGCTTTCTCCTCGGCGGCGATCTTTTCATCGTCGTATATAACGTTTTCGTTTATAATCTCTGACATATTACTCGGTCGCCTCCTTTTCCTGCTCGCTGTAAAGATGGCAAGCTACGTAGTGCGTGGGGCTTACCTGAATCATTCCCGGATAGTCTCCCGAGCATTTTGCTATGCACTTTGAGCATCTTTCCTTGAAATAGCAGTGCGAGGGCATATTTACCGGGTTAGGTACGTTTCCGGGGATATTGAAGAGGGCGTCGTCACTCGAATCCATAGTCGGCTTCGACTTCTGAAGTCCTATCGTGTAGGGGTGCATCGGATTATGGAAGATCTCGGATACAGTTCCCCTCTCAATAACTCGTCCTGCGTACATAACGACGACGAAGTCTGCCATTTCGGCGATAATTCCGAGGTCGTGTGTGATAAGAAGGACCGAGCCGTTGATCTTATGCTTAATATCGCGGAGAAGGTCGAGTATCTGTGCCTGAATGGTAACGTCAAGCGCGGTCGTCGGCTCGTCCGCAATAACGAGACGGGGACTGCACGCAAGCGCCATAGAGATCATAACTCTCTGTCTCATACCGCCCGAAAGCTCGTGCGGATACGCCTTATAGACTCTCTCGGGAGCGGCAATTCCGACAAGCTCGAGCATTTCGATCGACTTTGCCTTTGCCATCTCGCGGGTAGCGCCCGGAACGTGGATAAACGTCACCTCGTCGAGCTGCTCGCCTATCGTGAATACCGGATTAAGCGACGTCATAGGCTCCTGGAATATCATAGAGATCTGACGTCCGCGGATGCGGTGAATCTCTTTTATCGGCATCTCTGCGATATCGTAAACCTTTTCCTCGGTTTCCTCGCCCGAGATAGGATTTCCCTTCTCGTCGCGCTTATAGTCGCTCGAGGCAAAGCGGATATGACCCGAAACGATCTGTCCCTGAGGTCCCTGAAGAAGTCTCATTACAGACATACTCGTAACGCTCTTTCCGCATCCCGACTCTCCAACGACTCCGACGGTTGCGCCCTTCGGTACCTCAAAGGAGACACCGTTGACCGCCTTTACAACGCCCTGGTCGGTGAAGAAGTAGGTATGGAGATCCTCGATCTCAAGAATGTTTGCGGGATCCTTCATTTCGGTAACGAATTCGCTTTCGGGAGCTTTTCTGTACTTGCGATTTTCAAGCTCACGCATTACCTTTGCGTTTTCCTTTGCTATCGCGCGTACCTCGCGTCCCGAAAGATAGTGACCTTTTACCTTGGTCTCCTTTACGGAGATCTCTTTTTCGTTTTTCTTCTTCATTTAAGGTCACCTCCTCATCTTGGGGTCGAGAGCATCGCGCAGACCGTCACCAACGAAGTTGAATCCGAGAACTGCAAGAATGATGCAGAGTCCGGGAGGTCCCCAAACGTTGAAGAAGTTCTGAAGAATGTTTTGGTCTGATGCGATGATGTTTATCATCGTTCCCCACGCCGCGTAAGGCGCTCTTACACCCATATTGAGGTAGGAGAGCGATGCCTCGTAAAGTATCATACTACCGAGGCTGAGCGTCATCGAAACGATGAGCTGAGGCATTACGTTAGGAACGAGGTGCTTGAATATCTTTCTCTTTACAGAGTATCCCATAGCCTCTGCCGCTACCATATACTCCTGCTCACGCAGAGAGAGTATCTGTCCTCTTACGAGACGGGCTGTTCCCGGCCACGAGAAGAGGGTGAGGTATGCCATAAGATAGTATATTCTGTGCTGTGACGGAACCTCTGCCGAGTCGAGCAGCGTTCCTATAATAAGTAGTATCGGGAATCCGGGCAGACATATCAGTATGTCGCAGACTCTCATTATGATATCGTCGATTACTCCGCCGAAATATCCCGCAATTCCGCCGAATATTACGCCAAAGAGGGTTATCGCAAATACCGCGATAAAGCTTACCGTGAGCGATATTTTTCCGCCGTACATAAGACGGGTGAATACGTCGCGTCCGTCCTTATCGGTGCCGAGAAGGTGGTCTTTACTTGGCTTTGCAAGAGAGTTTATCTGCTTGGAGGTCTCAACGACCTGATACATCGTATGCTCCTCGCCGTCCTTTTCGAAGGTGACCTCCTGATAGGTGTACTCGACCTTGCCGTTTTTGTCCTGCTCGGTCTCACCCCACTGGGTATAAACGAGAGGTCCTACCCAGCAGAAAAGGAAGAGTCCGACGATCATAATAAGTCCGACGATACTGAGCTTCGAGCGGAAAAATCTGCGAAGCACCATACGCATAGGAGACATAAGTCTTACGTTTTTGTCAAGGGGCGCGTTTTCTTCGGCAGAGACTGCCTCGGCAGTATTTTCTGCCTCTTCGGTAATATTTTTGATGTTATTATCCATTTTCGCCGCCTCCTTTACTTAAGCTTGACTCTCGGGTCAACTATAACGTACATAAGGTCGGCAAGCAGTATTCCCATTACGCTGAGCAGCGCAAGGAACATATTATATCCCATTATGAAGGGGATATCTGCCTCTATCATTGCCTTGTATGCAACGTTTCCGATACCGGGCAGGTCAAAGACCTGCTCGGTAATTATTGCGCCTGAGAAAAGCGAGGGGAGAAGTCCTGCAAGGTTGGTAACCAGCGGAATCAGAGTGTTTCTGAATGCGTGCTTGTAAATTACCTTGCGCTCGGAAAGTCCCTTTGCTCTTGCCGTTCTGACGTAGTCGGAGTTCATAACCTCGAGCATTTCGGTTCTCGTCATTCTCATTCTTGCACCGATGCTGAGTATTACAACGGTGAGTATCGGAATAAAGAGGTGACTGAAATAGTCGAGAAGCTTTGCAAATCCTGTATAGGACTGCGTTGCGTTTTCAAGTCCTGTCGGCGGAAACCAGCCCAGCTCCATTGCGAGAATATCCTTGAGCACCTGTCCGAAGAAGAAGGACGGGAGCGATATTCCTATCATAACGAGGATCGTTACAACGTAGTCGCGAATAGAATACTGATGCGTTGCCGCTGTGATACCGAGAGGTATCGCTATCATAAACTCGAAAACGGTTGCGATAAGCGCTACCGCGAACGAAACTCCCATGTGATCTCTTATAACGTCAATGACGGGAGATCCGTACTTGAAGCTCGTTCCGAAGTCGAACCTGCAAAGCGATTTTAACCAGTTTCCGTATCCTTTAAGGATACCCATGAAGCTGTCGTCTTCAAGTCCGTACAGTTTTTTCATACTTGCGATGGTCTCTTCGGGTATCGTTGCTCCGCCCTGGTTCATTGCAGCAATCTTGCTGTCAATGAAGCTGACCGGCATACATCTGACGAGGATATATATTATAAGCGATACTCCGAGCAGTATAAGAACTGCCAGCGCAAGTCTCTTAATTATATATTTTAACATAAATGACGTCCTGACTTAGCTAGCAAAATCAATTTCCCAAATTCTGTCAAGGGGAGAGGTGTAGGGGTTAAGCTCTGCGGGGAGAGTTGCCGAGTTTATAACCTTTGCGTTGTACGCATAGAGCGACATACGCTGATATACGGGAAGCTCAACTGCGAGGTCGAGAACGTATCCCATTGCCTCTTCGTAAAGCTCGGTACGCTCGTCCTTATCCTCGGTCTCTCTTGCTCTGTCGATAACGTCGCTGAGCATATTGAGGATTCCGTTCTCAACGGGATAGGTCGAGGGGCTGTTGAGGATCTCGCGGTAGCCCCAAGCGAGCGTGCTGGTTGCGGTCGAGTTCTTGTGATATACCTGATACATATCAGGGTCGATGGTCGATCCCCACGCTGCCGCCCATACTGCGAGCGAGCCGGTGGAAAGCTTGGTAAGTGCCTGAGTATCGGGAACTACCTCGATCTGCCAGCCGCACTCGTTAAGAAGCTCTGCTGCGCTCTGGAAGGTCTGGTAGGTCGGGTGGTCGGTAAGGTTAGATCCTGCGATGGTGAACTTGATCTTGAGCGAGCTGTCGCCGGGCTTAACACCGGCTATACGCATATACTCTTCGATTGATTCCTTTGCCTCTGCTCTGTTATAAGCGAGTGCGGGGTAATCGTGATAGTTGTCGCGGCTGTTGTTGCCCGAATCGTCCTTCGGATATGCCCAGCTTACGGTGGACATCGGCCAGTAGATGGTCTCTGCCATACCGGTGCTGTAATAGCTGAGTGCGAGAGAGGTATCCATTGCGCACATAATAGCCTTACGGATATTGATGTCGGGGACCTTGCCTGCGTTGATACCGATGTAACCGTAACCAAGCTGCTTGGTGTGAGTCTTTTCGATACCCGCGTCCTTGAGAGAGTTGATCTTGTCGATATTGTCCTGAGTGAACTGAGGAGTTACGAAGTGAACCGTGCCGCTTTCAAGTGCGTTAAGAGCGTTGGACGCCGAAACTACCTGATAACGGATCTTCTCGATCTTGGGTGCGCCGAGAAGGAAGTTGTCGTTACGCTTGAAATATACGATATTGTTGCTGAAGAATTCGGTTGCCTTGGGGGTATCCGAGTTTTCGCTGTTAGTTACCTTATAAGCGCCTGCACCCATAGGAAGCTTCTGAATTTCGGGGGACTGGATAACCTTGGTCATAAAGTCGAACGAACCGAACTCTACGCCGAAGTTGTTGTTTTCGATGTCAACGGTGTAGCCCTTTGCGTAGTAGTGCTGAGGCGCTACTGCGAAAGCGAAGTTCCAGATAGCCTTGGGGTCAACGCCGTTAATGGTGATCTGAAGAACGTCGTACTCGTCTGCTGCCTTGGTAGTACCGTCTGCGTTATGCTCCTGTGCTACCTTGTAGGTGTTAGAGCCGATGTCAATAGAGGTGACGTCGGTGTTGTGGCCGAGAGAAACGATACCCGAAATGCTCTCAACTGCGAGCTTTCCGTCCTTTACGTTCTCAAGAAGAAGAACCTCCTTAGCCTTTGCGGTGTACTCGGTAACGAGGGTCTGTGCGGTTGCCCAGTACTGAAGGATCATGTGAAGCTCCTGCTCTATCTTCGAGTCGTAAACGTACTTGATAGCGCTTTCCTTGTCCTTAACAACGTCGGTCGAGTAGTTTCTGATAACCTTATCTATCTGGCTCTTGATGTCCTTGTTGTTTTCGTCCTTTACGTACTCGATGGTTACGTAGCCCTCGGTGTACATGAACGAGGTGATCTCGTCAAACTCGCCGGTGGACTTATAGGGCTCTTCGGTGTAAGCGTCCTTTGCGCTTGCGTAGTCGGTCTCAAGCTCTTTTCTGAAAAGCTCGAGGGTGTACTCGTAGTCTCTGAGAAGCTGTCCCTTGAAATCGTAGGAAGCGTCGCTTGAAACTGCACTCTTATATCCGTTGCTGGGGCTGTACGAATTGATAGCGTTTACCATCGTATTGTAACCAGCCTGATAGCCCGATTCCTGCTTTCCAACCGACATAAAGAGGTTGATAAGCTCGTTGATACGGTCCTTTGCTCTGCTTCTTGCGCTCTCGGAAATAGCGTCGTCAGTGTTGGACGAGCCCGAGCCGAGAGTCTGGGTTCTGTAATCTCTGAGTCCGACGATGTCGGTAGAATACATAGTGGAAGATCCGGTGTAAACGGGATCGAGGTAAACGTAAAGGTTGAAGAGAACGTCGTTCATAGTGAGGGGCTTGCCGTCAGAGAACTTGATGCCGTTCTTGATTACGAAGGTGTATACGGTGGTGTCGTTGTCTTCGTTTCTGGTGATTGCGTAGTCCTTAACTACTACTGCTTCTCCGTCGCCGCAAGCAACTACTACCTCGCCGTTCTTATAACCGGTGGTAAGCATACCGAGCTGGGTCATAGAAACGATGGTACCGTCTGCCGCGGTGGTCGAGAAGAAGGGGTTGAAGAGACCGTCAAGCTCTTCGGTCATGATAACGAGTGCGTCAGGTCTCTGCGCTACTGCGTCATCCTTTTTCTTTTTACAGCCTGCAAACGTTCCAAGGCACATTACTGCGCAAAGGAGCATTGCGACTGCTCTGATGATCTTTGTTTTCATAAATATATATCCTCCCAATTATTTTACAGTGTTACTGCTTGAAGGTGAGACTTATCTCACCCGTCTGCTTGTCGACCTCTACCGAGATCTTAACAGAGCTTTCGTCATATTCGCACTCGATAGACGAAATATCGATCTGTCCGTTATATCCTGTGCCGAAAAGAAGTCCGATCGTGTAGTTGCCGGGCAGACAGCTGTCGCTGATTATCATCTTACCCGAAACGCTTACGTTTTCTATCGTGGTTTCAGCTGCAACTGTACCTGCGAGGAGTCCGTACGTTGCAGGCTTTCTCGATCCACTGCCGATAGTGAAGCTTGCGTTTTCAAATACTACGTTCTTTATCGACGCAAAAGCGTCAAGCTTTCCGAAAAGTCCACCGTTTTCAGCCGTCTGATTTACCGAAACGTTAGATATCTTATAGATATTTCCGTCCGCCGACGCTATCGAGCCCTTGAACGTGCCTGTCGCGAATGCGCTCGGCCACATTTTTCTTGTGAAATCAAGGTCTGCGGCAATGATATAGTGTCCTTCAAGGTCGTTTATCTTGTAAAGCTGATCTGCCTGGGTTATTTTGTACCACGATCCGTCGAGCCACGTCGTGTAAAGCTTTACGCTCTGAGTGAGAGACGTTCCGCTTTCGTAATCGACCTCGCCCTTAACCGTATCGGTGACGAGCTGTGTGCAGTCCTTATCGTAGTACACTTTATCGAGTGTTTTGCCCTTTATTTCGGGGAATTTACCGAGTGTAAGCTTACCCGTCTTGTCATTCCATTCAGGAAGCTTCAGCTCGATAGCCGAGACGGTCTCGGCGAGAGTATAGTTGCCGTTTTCATCGGGGGTGTATATCTCGTAAACGGTGTAGGGTATCCACGCCGCATAGAGAGTAAGCACGTTTTCCTCCGAGCTTTCGGGAACGCTGTTTGGATCGATCTTCAAAAGATCCTTATCGAAATCCCAGCGGCCTGCGTAGGTATATCCCTGATTTTTGCCCGAAACGGCGGTAGGAACGCCGTATTCGTCAAGCGGATTTCCGCTCGCGTCAACACGAAGTGAGCGCGATGAGTACCAGCCTGCAAAGTAGTATCCGTTTTTCGATATTCCGAACGCCTTATCCTCGCGGACCGGATCGTCGGGGCTGATCAGCGGTGTTACCTTGTTGCCGTCTGCGTCCTGCTTCATATTATCCACGTTAAAGACGTCAACTACGTAAACCTCCTCAGGGCTTCCTGCGAAGGAGCCTCCGTTTGCGTCAAATCGGACGCTTACCGTATATCCGCTCTCATCAAGCGTTTTATACGGCGTTTCCCACTTGGAGCAGGCTGTAAAACAGCCTGCCGCAATGAGAACGAGTGTCAGTGCAGAGATCCGAAGGATCTTGCTTCTTAAATTATTTTTCATTTTCAGTTTGCTCCTTCTTGAGCCTTATCTCCGGCGCTTTTTTTCTTGTTGCCGAGATAAAGAAGTCCGAACATTGCAAATGTGATGCCGATTATTACGAGCGCCATCGTAACGTCAGGTCCGCTCTCGGTTTCGGGTGCGGGAGCAACGTTTTCATCTCCTGTTCCGTCTTCAACTGCGCCGCCCTGATTTGCGAGGTATTCAAGGTCGCGTATTCTCTTCTCTGCCTGACTCAGCTTAGAGGTGAGATCGTCTCCAACGAGAGCGAGCTGCTCGTATGTTGCTATCTTCGAGTAGGCTTCCTTTGCCGCAAGGACTATTGCCTTGTCCGAAAGGGATACCTTTTCGGGGATCTTGTTTATTGCGGCGATAGCATCAAGAGTTGTCTTGTCTGCCGCCGATGCGCCTGCGAACTTAGTATCGAAATACTGTCCGTAGATGAAGGAATCGTAGTACTGTCCGTTTGCGGGGCTTACCATCGTTATACCCTTTTCAATGTGTCCGATATAGTCGATGAAGTTTGCGCCGTAGTAAATGTTGGTTGCGTTATCGGTTGCATTCCACATGAAGTAAGGAACTATTTCAAGTCCTGCATACTCAATGAGGTTGCCCTCGATATCGCTAAACTGATAGATACCGGTTGCAGGGAGGTTCTTGCCTTCCTGGAAGTAAACGATGTCGTATTCCTCTTCGAGTATAGGAGCCTCGTACGAGGAGAAAACTACGAGAGAAAGCTTTTCGCACTCATAGAATGCCTTGTGTCCGATAGTTGCCGTTTCCTTCGGGAAATATACGGTAGTAATATCAGTGCCCGCAAATGCCATCGAGCTGATTCTTACGGTGTTGTCCGCGATCTTGACCTCCTTTGCGTCTCCTGCGTAGGAAACGAGCTCAAGTCCCTTCGGAACTACTCTGTAAAGAAGTCCGTCAATTACCTTGACCTTGTCGCTGATATCGTAGGTGTAAACAGTTTCGGTGTAGTCCTTGCCGTTGAAGCTTTCATTTACGGTCGAGGAGAACTTTTCAAGTCTGCACATTGCAAACGGGTTATCTCCGACAGATTTGAGCTTTTCGCCAAGCTTTACTGCAAAGTCGGTCATTTCTTCCTTCATAAAGGCGAAATCTCCGATGTGTTCTGCATTTGAGAGGTCTGCACTGCGAATGTCGGTGTATGCAAAGGCATAGTCGCCAAGTGAGGTCACCTTATCAAAGCCGTTTACGGTATTGAGTACCGAGCAGTAGGAGAATGCGCCTTCTCCGATCTCGACGTCTGTGCCGAGAGTGATTTCTGCGAGCTTTTCGTTATAAACGAATGCGTACTTGCCTATCTTCTTTGCGCTCGAAAGATCTACGCTCGTGAGAGGGGTCTTTGCAAACGCATTGTCGCCGATCTCGGTAACGCCCGAGAGGTTGATATCAGAAAGGCTCGTGCAGTTATCGAATGCAAGCTCTTCGATCTTCTTGATATTCTCCCCGAGAAGAACGCTCGTGAGCGAGTGACAGAATTCAAATGCCGATACGCCGACGCTCTCTGCGCCCGAAAGATCAACGCTTGTGAGATCGGGAGCGAAGAAGCGGTAGCGGTAACCGTCCTCGTCGTAGATCGGCTCGCTGAATGCGCTGTCGAGGAAGTCGTAAACAACGTCACCCGAGAAAGCACGCGCTCCGATCGACTTTGCCTTCGAGAGGTCGATATTCTTGAGCTTGTCTGCGTTATAGAAGGCTTCGTCTCCTATTACTGCGCCGTCGCCGAGAGTAACACTCTCAAGCTCAGATGCGCCGTAGAACGCGCCTGTACCGAGAATTACGTTTTCTCCTATCTCAAGCGAGTGGAGAGCCGACGTGTAAACGTAGTAGTAAACGAGCATACCCGTTTCCTCGTCGCGGTAGGTTTCGGTCTTGTAGTTGGTTTCTCTGTCGAGGCGGAATGCGTAGTCGCCGAGGATAACGTTGTCACCGATAACTACCGAGACGATATCCTGACACTCGTAGAACGCGCCCTTTCCAACGGTCATACCGTCAGGAATTACTACGCTTGTAAGCTCACTGCCCGCAAACGCGTACTTTCCTATATATCCAAGCTTCTCATCAAAGGTGGGAAGCGAGGTGATCTGTGCATTGAAGAACGCGTAGTCGCCGATCTCCTTCAGCGCGCCGAGCTGTACGCTCACAAGACGCTGGCAGTCTGCAAATGCGTACGCCTTAGCGTTTGTTACGTTCGGGAGAATTATCGAGGTGAGATTCTTGTTGCCCGAGAAGGCGCCCTTGCCTACCGAGGTGACGCCCGGAAGATCAGGATTAAAGACTCCCGAGATGCCGGTAGCAACGAAAATGATCTCGTTTCCTTCCTTATTAAGTATATAAGGAGTTCCGCTCTGGTGCGAGAAGGCTAAGTTGCCCTCTGCAACGGTGATGTTTTTAAGCTTGGTATCGCGGAATGCGTACTCACCGATAACGGCAACGTCCTTGCCGAAGGTGAAGCTTTCAAGCGATGTGCATCCGTCAAATGCGCCGGTAGGAATTACCGCGATATTGAGAGATACCTCCTTGAGCGAGGAGCATCCCCTGAACGCATAAGCTCCGAGCTTGAACTTTTCTGCGTTTACAGTAAGCTTTTCAAGGCTGCTGCATCCTGCGAACGCGAACTGTCCGATCGACTGTGCCGCATCCGAGATAACGACCTCCTTGAGGTTTCTGTTGTTTGCAAACGCATAGTGCGTAAGAACTATCGCGTTGTCGAGAGAGATCTTTCCTTCGAGTGCGCAGTTTGCAAATGCGTTCTGGTTGATGAACTTGACGTTTTCAAGTCCCTCTACAACCTGAAGCGAGGTACATCCGTAGAACGCTCCGAGGTCGATCATTTTAATAGTAGAAGGAAGAACTACCTTCTTGAGTGCGGTGAGGTTTGCAAATGCATAGGAATCGATGTTCTCAACACCCTCGGGAATGATTACCTCCTCGATGGTATCGTCACCGATGAACCACATTCTCGTTGCCTCGGGCTCCTCCTCGGTTATCTCGGAGGGGTCCTTTGCAACGTACTCAAAGTTCGAGAATGCAAACTGTCCGATTCTTGTGAGCGCAAGGCTCTTAGGTATCTCAACGCGTCCGCCAAGTCCGAAATAGTGGGTAAGCGAAGGACCGGAGGCTACGTAAGGATCTTTTATTTCAATATTTATAGTCTTGGAATAGTAGGTATTCTTACCGTCCATTCTGACTCTGACGGTAACCGACGAGAAGCCCTCCGCCTTAGCGGTGATCTTTCCGTTCTGATCTACCGTAACGAGGTTTTCGTTACTCGACTCAAAAACGACCTCGGTGTCGTTCGGGAAATAAGCGTCAAGCTTATACCTTATCGTGACCGCCTCGGAAGGATACATCGAAAGCGAGTAGGAATTCTGCGAAGCGAACTTCATTTCGTTGCCCGTCTGACCGATCTCTCTGTCCTCGGAGGCTACGAAGTAGTACGCCTTGTTGGTGTAGTAGCCCGTCAGATAGAAGTTATCGGTTACAGGCTTATCGTATCTCTTGTATCCGCTCTCGCCCTCCGCAAGGACCTTGACGGTGAGCTGTGCGGTCTTGCCTGTTTCGGGATCTGTTGCCGTTATCATCGCAACGCCCGATTTGACCGCTACGATCTTGTTATTGACAACGCGTACTACGTTCGTTCTCGACGAAACGTAGGTGAGAAGCTCGGTCCACTCTGTTCCGGGATAGCTCTTGGGAGAAAGAGTATATACCTCGTTGGGGCTGAGCGTTACTGCGTACTGATTATCGCCCTTTCCTACCTCTTCTTCAAAATAGAAGTCGGTGAAATCGTCGGGAAGCGAGATCTCGTAGGTTGCAACGTTGAGCGCGTAATCGTAAACCGCTACTGTGAAGCAGTTATTGTTCGTTGCGTTCTTTCTTATCTCGTCAACGTAGTTTGTAATCTCGTAAACGATCTGGGTGCTTGAATTGAACTCGGAGTATATGGGAGTCATATACTGGTCGAAGTTGAAGAGCATTGCCTCGCCGTTTGCATCGTAGCCGACGTATCCGGGCTGCATTGCCATCGAATAGTGGTTATCGAAAACGTTGATGCGAGCGAAAAGTCTGTTCTTCTTTGCCGTCTTATCGTACTCGGTGTAGTACTCAACGTCGGTGATTGCGGGTGCTTCGAAGTCGGTAACTATCGGGAACTCGAAGGTGTTCGAGTCGTTAGTGTTTACTCCGCCGTCACCGTAATCGACGTAAGCCTTAAGCTTTACGGTATATCTCGTGTTGTTTTTAAGATTTGCGTCTGTTGCGCTGAACTCGATCTTGACGTTTGCGGGATAGATCGTTCCGCCGTCTCCGTAGGATTTACGGACGTCATTTTCGGTCTTTGTGAAGATCACCTCTCCGGTTGCGTCCTCAACTATCGAGATCTCGACGGTCGCGGCGTTTCGGAGGAGTCCCGCCCACACGAAGCGAAGCGAGTTTATCGTATCGGTCTGGTTAGAGAGCGAAATGTACTTTCTGTCTGCCGCGATAAGCTTTGCGGACGGATCCTGAATGAAGTAGTACGATCCGAGGTAGCTTACGTAGTCATCCGAAATTCCGCCTATCGGACGGGTTGCGTAAGCATCGGGGAGTGTCTTGTCCTCAACGTCGATAGAATCGTCAAGCTCGTCCTTGTTGGTCTCGAAGTAGTCGAGGTCGAATATAGGAGCTTCGGTCCAGTCGCCGTAGAAGCCGAGGTAGGGGACGCTGAGGTCGATCGAGGTACCTGCGGTAGCATCGAGGACCACAAATCCTTCAACGTACATACCGTTCTCGAAGGAATCGTCCATATATTTCTTGTCAGCATCGCTGAGGGTAACACTTACGGTAACGTCGGCAGTCTGTCCTGCTCCAACGGTTACGTTCGAGCCGCTGAGGATTCCGTTCTTTACGGACGAAACGACTACGTTTGCACCGCTGAGCAGATACCCCTGCTCGGTAACGGTGGTCTCACCGTGGCTCGTCTTGGTGTCGCTGACGCCCTCGGTCATAACGTACGCCGAAACGTCGTAGGAGAGGGAGGCGCTACCGAAGTTCACTATCGAGAACTTGAGAGTGTAAACGCCCTTCTTTGCGGGATCGTCGCCAAGCTCGATCTTCGAGGTGTTCATTGCCGATCCGCTCGTGCGGTCGTAGGTAAGAATATATGCCGTAGTTGCGGCAGAACTTGTAAGGTTTGCAAGACCTGAGCCCTGCTTTCTTACAGAGTACGGAAGTCCGTTTACGTTGTAGATGATGTCAGCTGTGGACATCATAAGGCGGTTAACGAGAGCGGTGATCGTAACCGGATCGTCCTTCATTTCGGGGAATCTCTCGATTACGTACTGTCTCATAAGAGCGGTAACGCCCGACATATTCGGGGTTGCCATCGAGGTGCCGGAGAGTCTGTCGTACGACTGACCGGGTACTGCCGAGAGTATCGAGCCGCCGTGCGCGGTGATCTCGGGCTTCAGCTGAAGGTCGGGGGTAGGTCCCCACGAGGAGAAGTCGGACATGAAGGGACCGGAGGTCTGCGAGCGGCTGATCTTGATCGTTCCGCTCTTTGCGGCAGCGAGAAGCTCACCGTCGTCCTGACGTATCGAGCATACGGGGATAGTGGTATCGCCGACGTTCATCTTGATCTCACCCGACACGTTGTTGTAGATGATGATTCCCGCCGCGCCCTTTTCCTGCGCTACGTTTGCCTTTTCCTCGAAGGTGGTCGATCCGCGGCGCACAAGGACTATCTTTCCCGTGACGTCAATGCCCTGATAGTCGGCAGAGCGTCCTGCACCCGGAATGGTTATATACTGAACCTCAAGAGAGGTCTCTCCGTTTTTGAATATTTCGTCGAAGAAATTCTTTTCCTTCTGAACTCTGTTGGTCGATTCGGTGAAGTAGATGATTCTGTCGCCGTACATGAGGTAAGGCGTCTTTACACCGCTTATCGAAGCAACCGAGAGAGCGCCTGCGTAGGTTGCAGGAGAACCGATGGTTGCGCTATCGGGGTTAGAGGTGAGCGGAAGGTTTCCGTTCTTCTCCGAGCCGTAGGTCGAGTTGAAGCTGTTGGACGCCGCAACAACCATGCTGATTCCTGCCGCACGGATTCTGTCGTAAACGCCCGAGATCTGCTCCTTGTCGGTCTCGCGGCTGAATCCGCAGGAGGTACCGATCGACATATTGATAACGTCAACGCCGAGAACTACGCAGTCCTCAAGTGCGCTGAGTATCCACGATGCTCTCGCGGACGACTCGGTATCCGAGAATATCTTCATCTCAACGAGCTGTGCGCCGGGGGCAACACCGGTGATAACGTCATCGTGTCCTGCGATAACGCCCGAAACGTGAGTTCCGTGGTCGTTAGCCGAGGGAGTCATCGGATAAACGTCCGAATCGTGGTCGGCGTAGTCAAATCCGAAGGGGACCTTATCACTGATATATACGTCAGATGCGGTAAGTCCGCTCTGCTGCTCGGAGGCAACAGTGTCACCGATGAGGGCTGCAACCTCGTCGAAGGTAAGTCCGAGCTTATTTCTGTCGGTCTTGAAGTTCGAGTCAAGGAATGCGGTGTGGTAGTAGTCGAGACCGGTATCGAGTACCGCGATTACCATTCCCTCTCCGTTGTAAGCGAAACTCGAGCTGTTGAAGATACCCGTTTCGTAAACGTTAACGTCATTTTCAACAAGCTTTGTCTCGGCGGTCTTGTAAACCTCACTTACGATAACGTTTGCGCGGTTTCCAAAGGTTACGCAGACCTTCTCAAAGTCTGCCGCCTTGATCTTTATCTCAAAGCCGCTTATGATGGTGGAGTAGTCTGCTCCGCGGAGGTAGTTGACACCCTCCTTATCGAGCATAGAAAGAAGCTCCTCTTTCTGTACGAGTATGTCAGATTTGATCTGAGATGCCTCGTCTCCAAGTGCGAACTCGGTGATAGTCTCACTTCTGTCTCCCGACTCATAAGCGTCGAGAATCGTCTTTCTGTCCACCTGAACTATAAGCGAGATCTCGTCGGTGTCCTTTACAGTGCTCGGAAGCTTGTAAATGACGGACGAGTTGAAATAGTCCATAAAGTTCGTGTTGAGATCTCCGTTGTAGAGATTCACGAGCGACTGCGACGCCGATACTGCGAGCGGTGTAGCGATCGAGGATACGAGCAGGGCGATAACGGTTACGAGAACGAGCGCTCCCGACGTCAGCCTTGCCAAAAGTTTGTTGCGTGCCATGGTTTGATCCTTTCGATTTATGTTGACTTTATTTGAATACGTTTTCAGGGTGTCGCGCTTTCGCACTTTCGTGTGCGAAAGTACGCGAGCGTAACCATTCTATTTTAACACACGCACGCGCCGTTTTCAAGTCCTTTTCCCCGAAAATATATAATATATAATTAAATAATTTGTAAACTCTATAAATTTCTATTGACTTTTTGAATATGTTTATGTTATTATGTATGTTGGTATTTTATGTCCTTTTTCGGGCAACCTGAAAGGGACAAATTAAGAATAAACAGGAGAAACCACGATGAAACACAACACAACGAAACGCACGATCGTTTCGCTGCTCCTTATTTTCTCGATGCTCCTTACTCTTCTCTGTGCCTGCACAGACAAGACGGACGGCGGCGCGGGCACGCAGGGCGGCGGCGAAGCACAGGACGGTCCGACTGACAATCCTTCGGGAGATAGCCAGAGCGGATCTCAGAGCACAACAAAGGTAGAGTACACGATAAAGGTGCTTTCCGCAGGAGGACTTGCTCTTGAGGGAGTTACCGTGCGTATATACACCGACAACACTCTCGAGGACCTCGTTGACTTTGCAACCACCGACGAAAACGGTATCGCAAAGATCAAGATGGCAAAGAAGGCTCTCTACTGCGCATATCTCACCGGAGTACCCGAAGGATATACGCTTAGAGACAGCTACGACATCTCCTCGACCACAACGACAATTACTCTCGAGTCGTCTGTAATTGCAAACGAAAGCCTTTCGGGCGTCACCTACAAGCTCGGCTCTGTAATGCACGATTTCACTGTCGTTGACAGAAACGGCGTTACCCACAAGCTTTCCGAAATGCTCAAGGAAAAGAAGGCTGTAATGCTCAACTTCTGGTTCACTACCTGCTCGCCCTGTCAGGCAGAGTTCCCCTATATGTCGGAGGCTTACGAGAAGTATAAGGACGATATCGAGATCCTTGCAATGAATCACACGAACTCCGAGGACGATATCGACTGGTTTGAGATGATGTACGGTCTCGACACCCTTCCCTTCCCGAAGGTAAAGGACTACACACAGCTCAGAAACGCGTTCGACATCTCGAACTACCCCACCTCGATATTTATCGACCGTTACGGCGTAATTTGTCTTATAGAGGTCGGCGGACTTCCCTCGGCGGAGCCCTTTGAAAAGGCGTTCGAGCATTTTTCTTCCGACAACTACGTTCAGCAGATATTCACAAGCATTTCCGAGCTTACTCCGGTAGAAAAGCCGACCGAAACGATGCCCTCGTCCGACGATATAGCAGGCGTTCTTAACGGAGGCGACATTCAGGTTACCTACCGTCCCGAAACAGGAAGCGCGGCAGAGGACACCTGGCCCTTCGTCATCGGTGAGAAGGACGGAACACCCTGCATTATAAACTCCAACGCAGGAAAGAGCTCTACCTTCGCTATTATGTACGCGGACGTAACGCTCAAAGCGGGCGATGCTATCGCATTTGACTATTTCTCCTCGACCGAGCTTGGCGCAGATACCCTTATTATCATAGTTGACGGTCAGGATATATATCAGATCTCGGGTATAGGAAGCACTTGGGAGACCTGCTATCCTTACGTTGCTACCGAGGACGGCACCTTTGAGGTTGCATTTGCATATATCAAGGACTCGACCGAGAACTCGGGTGACGATACGGTTTACCTCAAAAACCTCCGCATCGTTTCCAAGGATCAGATAGACTCCCCCACCTATATTCCGCGCGACGCGGCAACCAATCCCGACGAATTCGGCTTCTCCTATAACGATTATATCACCGCAGTTTACAACGAAAATGACGGATACTACCACGTTGGCGACAAGAACGGGCCTCTCCTTCTTGCCGACCTTATGGGAACAACGAAGCTTCACACCGCATCGGGCGAGAACACGTCCATTTATATAATCGCGACCAGCGACAGCGGAATCGTTCTCGACGGAAAGAACTACTACGACGATCTCGTAAGATATTTCTCGTATGCGTCCAACTCCGAAATGAACGGATTCTGTACTGTAAACGCAGCTCTCAAGGAGCTTCTCGAGGTAGTTGCCGAGGCAGTTGGTCTTGAGCAGAACAACCCGAACGAATGGCTCCAGATGTGCGTTTATTACGATGCTTACGGCACAAACGGAGAGCAGCTCCGTGACCCCATTCGCGGTCTTGCAACCTTCTCTGCTTTTGAAGCAAAGGAAGGCAAGGACAACAGTGTAACCTACAACCGCGTAATCATGCCCCGCGGACTTCTCTACAAATTCGTACCCACAAGATCGGGTGCTTACCGCATCACCTCTGACAGCGAATACGAGGTAAACGGCTGGATATTCACCGAGAGCGGACTTACCGGAACAGATCGCAGCCCGATATACACCTTCGAGGGCGGCGAGAGAATGTATAGCGACGCCAACAACTGCTCTATGGTAATATATATGGAGGCAGGCAAGGAGTACTACATCGACATCGCTTACTACGACGTATATCAGGAAGGCACCTTCACCTTTGAGGTTAAGTTCCTCGGCGCATCCTACGACCTCTTCACCGTTGCATCTCCCGGATTCTTCACCTACCACGAGACCACCGGAACGGGCGCGGTCAACGAGATCATCGCAGGCGGTATCGACGTTATTCTCGGAAGCGACGAATACTACCACGAAAAGTATGCGGACGGCACTCTCGGATCTGTTCTCTACGCAGATTTTGCGGGAATTACGGGAATTTTCAGTCACTCACTCAAAACCATGATAGACATGGGATCGTTCAACTTCACAATGACCGAGGGTGATCAGTATATTCTTACCTACATTTCGCAGTTCTACAAGGATCTCGGAATCGAGGCAGGTAGCGATCCCAAGGATCACCGCGAGGCTCTCATTGAAAAGTTCAAGACTCTCTGGGGCGAATCGTACACCGAGTACGCAAGCATCTACGCTATTGAAGAGGTTATCGACGGAATCTACCACGGTACGGGAACCGATATGACCTCTGTTGCAAGAAAGTATGCAGCTATGATCGACGCATCGTCCGCTACCGAAAGAAACGGATGCGTAAAGGTCAACGAGGAGCTTGCAGACCTTCTCCAGAAGCTTATGGATAAGTACACCTTCGAGGGCGTTGACGCATCTTGGAGAAAGCTCTGCTACTACTACCAGCACTTCGGCGCATAAGAGGTGACTCTATGAAAAACACCGTAATTACGAGGATAATATGCCTCACACTTACCGTCCTGCTCGCCCTTTCGCTCTTTTCCTGTAAAAAGGAAGAGACACCGAGTGCGGACGGCTCGGGAGACGGCCCTGCGCCGTCTGCCGAGACTATCGACTACACCGTCAGCGTAAAAGACCACGCGGGAAATGCGGTGCCTGATGCCGTAGTTTCGGTCATGAAGGGCGAAGAAAAGGTCAAAATGAACTTCACAAACCCGAAGGGCGTTGCAAAATTCTCGCTTGAAAGCGGAAACTACACCTTCACTATCGAAACATCCGATAAAACACCGTACGAATACGACATATCGGCCTGCACGCTCAGTGCAGACAAGCCGAGCGCGGAGATCACAGTATATAACATAAAGATGCCCTCCGAGGATCTCTATTTCGTTATCGACGAGGTTGACGTTATATGCAAATCGTACACCGCGAGCGTCGGCGGAAACCACGCAAGCCTCACAGCAGGCGAGCCCTACTATTTCGTATTCACACCCACGCAGTCGGGATATTACAAGATCTCGGCAAGCGAGGGAGCAAGGGTCGGTTATCACGGCTCTCCCAACTTCCCTATGGTAAACAACGTTGCAGACATGGAGTCTGACGGAGCGTTCCACTTAAATATTAAGGACGACAATATCGGTCACAACGGAACGGGAACAGCGCAGTATATAATCAGCGTATCGGCGGACACCGATCTTTCGTGTGTTCTGAAGATCGTGCGCGAGGACAATTATGTACGAGACATCATAGATGAGCCCTGGCAGGACATTATGCCCTCGAAAGCACTCACTCCCTTCGTTCCGAGCAGTCCGATAAACGAAAACAATCTTGTAAATATTGATCTTACAGACCCGAGTCTCACTATCGTATTTAACGAGAGTGACGGATACTATCACCTCGGAAGCGCGACAGGACCGCTCGTACTCGTTCGTATCTCGAGCGAGAGCGATTATATCGCGTCCTTCACCGAAATGTGCGAGACCGACAGACTTGGTGCGTATATCTACGATGAAAACGGCAAATTCTTAAGAAAAGAGAGCTTCAACGACCTTATCGCCGCGTACGCAGAGATCTGCGACGAGGTATGTGGCGTTTGTCCGCTTGATAAGGACCTTGAAAATATGATCAAAACGGTCGGAGGCTATAAGGGCTGGTGGAATTTCTCGTCGGGAAATCACATTTTCGGCGATTCGGTAGTTCCCGAAGCTAACGCCTGGCTCTTCGCTTGCTGCTACGTTGCGGCAAACTAAAACAAAAATCAAATAAATCAGGAGAAAAACGAAAATGGCAAATAAATCTTCAAAAATTCTCTCGCTCCTCGCTCTTCTTCTCTGCTTCACCCTTCTTTTCTGTGCGTGCAGCGAGACCGTAAGCGATGAAAACGGCGGAGAGATAAATCCCCCCGCAACAGAAACCCCGAGTCCCGATGACAACCCCACCGAAAATCCCGGTGACAACACAGATCCCGGAAACGAGAACGACGGCAAGATCACCTACACCGTAAACGTTAAGGACTATGACGGCAACCCCGTTCCGGGCGTTGAGGTTCAGTTCTGCGTCGGTGAGCTCTGTCAGGCTCCCGTTTACAGCGATGCTTCCGGCGTTGCAACCATCACTCTTGTTCCCGACAACTACCACGTAAAGATCAACCCCGGTGTTTATGCAGGCGATCCCGCGGAATACGAGTTTGACGAGGGATCCACCACTCTTGAAGCAACCGTTTACAAGCTCCCCACAGGCGCCCAGGATGATCCCATTCCGGTTAACGACGACGAGGTTCAGGTCAAGCTTACCGCAGGCGCAAAGCTCTACTACGATATCTATATGCCCGGTAACAAAACGGTCACCATCGAGGACAAGAACGGCAAGCAGGCAGTCGTTGAGTACAACGGCGTAACCTACAACTCGGTTGACGGAAGGGTTACGGTAGCTCTCGAGGGCGGATTTGTAGCAAATCTCTCGGTTTCCTCGGCAGACGGAAAGCTCGCGCTCTTCACCATGAAGATAACCACAAAGGCAGGCACGTACGATAACCCCATCGTTCTTGATAGCCTTGATGCGATAAACGTAAGCGTTCCAGAGGCAGACAGCGTTCACTACAAGTGGACCGCAACTGCAAGCGGCACTCTCACCGTTTCGTGCGCAAACACCCAGAGCGACATCACTCTTAACAACCTCACCGCATTCATCTACGGAGACGCTTCAAACGGCGCGGCATCGGTATCCATAAGCGTTAACGCGGGCGACGAGATAAACCTCATTTTCGCCGCAGTTATGGACGAAACCACTTGGACAACTCCCGCAGTTGACTACACCGTTTCCTTCACTCTCGCGTAAAGGTCAAAGCAAGACAAACAAATAATTATCCCCGACAGATTTTAATGTCTGTCGGGGTTTGTTTATTCTCTAATATAATTTGGAACATATCTTGTTTTTATACTTTCAAATGCGTTTCGTCGTAGGTGACAAGCCAATAATCGCTCATTTTTCCGTCTTCAAAGGAATTTCGTTTCTTGCCCGTACCGCCCTGTTCGGGGAATTGATCCGAGCATTTATAGGACTTTATGTAATGCAATTTGTCATAGCTGTCAACAAGCATAATTTCGATGCTTTCTTGTGATAATGCCACCTCTTTGATTGTCATATCGGACAGCAATTCTTTAAACTTTGAAAGGCTGTTTGCGTAATCGTCAAATACGATTAACGGAGCATATTTTTCTGCATGATCCGGATGGCATTCCAAAACATGATCGTCAAACAAAATATGCTCGCCTGCTGACCATATACAATAAGTCAACCACCTTGTGCCATATTCTCCCTGCAATTTCAGCCCGAAAAATCCGGGACCACCCATTCCATAAGTACCGCAGTAAGTACATACATCAACAATGTGGCTATTTTTTAGCACTTCATTTCCAAATGCTTCAATACTCAACGGAACGCCCAACATAATAATTTCAGAAGAATTAGGCTTGTATCTGAATATGGGATATTTACGAATTTTCTTGAAACCTCTTGCTTCCCAAAAATTTTTGTCATCTTTTTTAGCAATCACAAAATTCTCTTTAACAAGGCCCATATTAAGATTCAAAAATGGATGTTTAAAAAGCATACTAGACACCTCCATCAAATTCTTTTTATTCGTTCCGTTGTATCGCCAGTTTCGCCTTTGTCTTACAAAGGCTTCGGGCAAGCCCATCCCCCTAAGGAAGCGCTGTGGCGTATATAGGCTCCCTCCGGGAGGGAGCTGTCAGCGAAGCTGACTGAGGGAGAGTGCGATACAATAAATTTTACCCAAACCTAAAGTCACGCAGGCTCCTTCCACCGCTAACGCGGTCCCCCTCCCTCTCGGAGGGAGGCTTTTACGGCGGCATCGATATACTCGCAGACACCACGAAAGTTTGTGTTGATCTGTCGGTTGGTAAACCGTATGACTTTCAGATCATAACCTTCAAGGATTTCAGTACGAAATTCATCCTTTTGTCTGCCTTCTTCGGTATCATGCTGTGACCCATCAATTTCTATGATCAGTTTGGCTTTGTGGCAGTAAAAATCCGCAATGAAATTGTCTATGGATTTTTGCCTTTGAAATCTGATTTCATATTTTGATAGGAAATCATACCACAAATGTTTTTCCTGCGGTGTTGCATTTTTACAAAGATTTCTTGCAAGAGTAATATTCTTTTCGTTGTAATCCAGCGACATACTTACTCCTCCAAAGATTTATCTTTGTCAATTATAGCACAAATCGGCAGAGAAAACAAGTTCTGTGCCGATATTTCATGTTTTCATTTCTCCGTTAAGAACAACAGAGAAACGGTTACAGGCTCGTTTTTTTATTCTACCTCAACGGTGCCGTCGGACTTTA
>JAZSKY010000019.1:0-11760 GCA_045535095.1 Eubacteriales bacterium
GGTAGCGAAGCGGCGCGAGGGGAGTGAATGACACCACAGTGTGGTGTCAGAGCCCGAGCGTGACCGAGCTGCGGCGAGACGGTGTCGCGTTAGCGACGGATGAGGTGAACCCTGTTGACGATAATTTGCGAACCTACAAGCCTTCTCCAGCGGAGAAGGTGGCACGTAGTGACGGATGAGGAGATCGAAAAAACCTATCCGTCGGCTCCGTCGCTCCCCAAAAGTGGGAGGTTTTTTGCGCAAAACCAATTTTTTTATCCCTTGGGGTTTACAAAATGGAAATGTTGTGCTATAATGAGTATGCCAAACAAAAACAAATAATGATATTGTGGGTGAACTCTCTATTTTTATAGGGGGATTTTTGCCTATACCTATTTTGCGATGGAAGTTGAATTTGGTAAAAACGCAAATCCGCAACCATCGTGGAGAGTTATACCCATATCGTTGTTTTTGTTTGGCGACAATTGGAGTTTGCGTTTTTCGGTGCGCTGACTTCGGTTGGCGCACTTTTTATTTTGTGAAACAGAAGGAGGTGTTGAAAAATGAAAACCAAAGTAGCATCAATTCTAGCAATAATCTTGGTTGCAATATTTGTACTTGCTTCGTGCTCTGATAAACCCACTTTCGAGGACGCAGCCAAAAAGTTGCAAGACGAGATAACGGGGTGGGGTTCACTGTCGTACGAAATAACCGAGGTGAATTTAACCAAAACACTGATAATAACCTTTGATGCAGATGCGTATGGCTCTAATGCGATCGGTATGGCGATTGGGTTTGTTGACTCGGTTGCTGAGGATTATTCGGCACGTGCAACTGAATTATTTAGCGACATAGATGACTGTTGTGTAATAGTTGCGGGCGTGGCAAATGGCAAGGTTATACATAAGGAAGTTCTTTTTAGCAACTAAAGTGTAATTATATCACCGAAACACAAAAAACGCAGACCTTCGTCTGCGTTTTTTCATTTTCCTTTTCTCACAGCGTTGCCGCCATAACCGCCTTGATGGTGTGCATACGGTTTTCGGCTTCGTCGAACACGATCGACTGCTCGCTCTCGAACACCTCGTCGGTGACCTCCATGCAGTCAAGTCCGAATTTTTCATTGATCTGCTTTCCGATTCCCGTTCCGAGATCGTGGAACGCGGGGAGGCAGTGCATAAAGCGGCACTTTTCTCCTGCGTTATCCATAAGAGCCTTGGTTACTCGATAGGGAGTGAGATCGTCGATTCTCTCCTGCCATACGCTGTCCGCTTCGCCCATAGATACCCAAACGTCGGTGTAGATTACGTCCGCGCCCTTGGTTGCAGTCATCGGATCCTCGATGAACTCGAGCGTTGCGCCCGTCTCTGCGGCGATTTTCTCGCACTCTGCAACGAGCTCTGCGTTCGGGAAATACTTTTTAGGCGCGCACGCAACGAAGTGCATACCCATCTTCGCGCATCCTACCATGAGCGAGTTGCCCATATTGTATCTCGCGTCGCCCATATAAACGAGCTTTTTGCCCGTAAGTCCGCCGCAATGCTCCTTGATCGTAAGGAAATCTGCGAGGATCTGCGTGGGGTGGAATTCGTTTGTGAGTCCGTTCCAGACGGGGCAGGACGAGTACTTTGCGAGGTCCTCGACTATCTCCTGACCGAATCCGCGGTACTCGATTCCGTCGTACATACGGGAAAGCACTCTTGCGGTGTCCGCAATGCTCTCCTTCTTGCCGATCTGCGATCCGCTCGGATCAAGGTAGGTGACGCCCATTCCGAGGTCGTGAGCGGCAACCTCGAACGCGCATCTCGTGCGCGTGCTCGTTTTTTCAAATATGAGGGCGATGTTCTTGCCCTCGCACATCTTGTGTGCAATTCCTGCCTTTTTCTTTGCCTTAAACTCTGCGGCGAGATCTATAAGGTAGGAAATTTCTTCACTTGTAAAGTCAAGAAGCTTCAAAAAATCTCTGTTCTTTAAATTCATATTTTTGTCCTTTCTTGAAAACCCTTTTTGCAAAAAGGGTTTTCAAACTTCCCCCAAAACCTTTACTAAACCCCTTTTAAGTAAAGTTTTTGAAAGGGTTTGGGAAAACTTTTTCCAAAAAGTTTTCCCAAGTTATAACACTTTTGCCAAAAACGAGCGCAGACGCTCGCACTTGGGGTTGCCGAAGAGCTCGGCAGGCTCGCCTTCCTCGGCGATAACACCCTCGTCAAGGAATATAACGCGATTGGAAACCTCGCGCGCAAATCCCATTTCGTGAGTTACGACTACCATAGTCATACCCTCGGTGGCAAGCTCCTTCATAACGTCGAGAACCTCGCCGACCATTTCGGGGTCGAGAGCGGAGGTCGGCTCGTCAAAGAGCATTACCTCAGGCTCCATACAGAGCGCGCGAACGATAGCAACTCTCTGCTTCTGACCGCCCGAGAGCTGATTCGGATAGGAGTCCGCTCTGTCCGCAAGACCAACTCGGGAGAGAAGGGAGAGAGCCTTTGCCTCTGCCTCCTCCTTGGGCACTTTTTTGAGCATCATAGGAGCGAGGGTGAGATTTTTAAGCACGGTAAGGTGAGGGAAGAGGTTAAACTGCTGGAAAACCATTCCCATTTTCTGACGGTGGAGGTTGAGATCGACCTTGGAGCTTGTAAGATCCTCGTTTTCAAAGAAAATGCTTCCGCCACTCGGCTCTTCAAGAAGATTGAGACAGCGCAGGAAGGTCGATTTTCCCGATCCCGATGCGCCGATGACGCACACAACGTCACCTTTATATATGTCAATATCGATTCCCTTTAAAACTTCGTTCTTGTCGAAATTCTTTTTGAGACCCTTGACGCTGATTATCGTGTTCTGCGAGATATTATTTTCCATCGCTTCTGCGCAGCCTCCTTTCGAAAACAGAGAGAAGTTTAGTCATTCCCACAACGAGAATGAGGTAGATAAGTGCCGACAAAATGAGGGGGTTGAAGGCATCGTACGTGTTGTTTCTTACAAGGTTTGCACCTCTTGTGAGGTCAACTACCGCAACGTAACCTGCAACCGACGTCTCCTTGAGAAGAGCGATGCACTCGTTACCGATAGCGGGAAGAATGTTCTTTATTGCCTGCGGGAAGATGATCTTCGCCATCGCCTGACCCTTGGAGAGTCCGAGCGAGCGAGCCGCCTCCATCTGCCCCTTGTCAACTGCGTTGATACCGCTTCGGATAAGCTCTGCCATATAAGCGCCCGAGTTGATACCGAATGCGATTATCGCAACTAAAACGCCGTCCGCACTGACCATAACGACAAAGAAGAAGATAAGCAGAAGCACGGTGATCGGGATTCCGCGAATTACCGTCGTGTAGAGGTCGCAGATGAAGTTTATTATTGCAAGCGAGCGGTTTCCTTCGGAAAAATACTTTCCGATAGCGATTATCGTACCGAGTACAACGCCGATAACGAGCGAGCAAAGGGTGATGATAAGCGTGTTTTTAAGACCGTTTAATATGTAATTATAGTTCTGACCTTCAATAAAGGTGTGGTAGAGACGGTTGTGCCAGAGCTGCTTCGTAGCGCAGCGCAGACCGTCCTTCGTTCCGATGAATACTACCTTGCCGTTTGTCCGGCAGAAGTAGTCCTCGCCGTACTCCTCGGCAAGATAGCTGTATTTTTCCTTGATCTTCTCAACGCCGTTTTCGGTGAGACAGTGGAAGACAACGATCTTGTCGCCCTCCTTTTCTGCCTTGATCACCGAGCGCAGACGCGAGCTGTCCGCGTCAACTATCTTGGCAAGAAGCTCGTCGTCTATCTGCTGAGCGAGCTTTCCGACAGTTTTAAAGAGAGGAGTCGTGCCGTCTGCGTTTTTATCGGCAAATACGGTGATTTCGCTGTTTCCGTCGGTCACGGCTACGTCTGCCTCGCCGCTAAGAAGAGCGGCCTTGACGTCGCTTGCGGTGGAAAACTCAACGATAGTGTATCCTGCCGCCTCGCAGAGAGTCTTTGCGGCGCTTGCCTTCTGTACGGCAACCGTTTTTCCCGCAAGTTCTTCGACCGAGGATATCTCGCTGTCCGCCTTTACGATGACAGACTGCTTTGCAGTGAAATCGTCCTTTTCAATAACGGCGGTTTCGTAAAAATTGAATTTGAGGTTTACCTGTGTTGCCTTTGATCCGGGAAATTCCTCGGCTTTGCCGCACGACGTCAGCGAAAAGCAGAGAGAAAGAAGGGTAAGAGCAACAAGGAAAAGCGCAAAAAGTTTTTTCATAGTTTCTCCTATAATCAAAAGATAAGGGGTGCTTTATCAGCACCCCTTAACTTACACTTTACGTTAGTTCTGGGCGGGAGCGGTATAGGGAGCCTCGTACTTCGCAAATATTCCTGCGATAGTACCGTCAGCCATGAGCTCTGCGAGAACCTCGTTGATCTCATCTACGAGAGCCTCGTCCTTGAAGTTGAACGCGAATGCGTAGGGCTCGATGGTCATGTGCTCGCCGAGGATCTTGACCGAGCTGTCGCCCTTGCACATTTCAGCAGCGGTGAGGTCGTCAACAACCCAAGCGTCAACCTTGCCGGAGGTAAGAGCGAGCTTTGCGTCAGCGTTTGCCTCGTAGCTGTCAACTACGTAGCCCTCGCCGAGACAGAAGTCTTCAGCGGTGGTACCCGACTGAACCGAGATGGTCTTGCCGGTGAGGTCTGCCTTGGTAGCGATAGCGCTGTCCGCCTTAACTACGATGCACTGAGCAGCGAGGCAGTAAGCGTCGGTGAAGAGAACGCTCTCTTCGCGGTCGGGAGTTACCGAGATACCGGACATACCGCACATATACTTGCCGGTTTCAACGCCGGGGATAACCGAGTCGAACGCGATCTGCTCGATAACGAGCTCGTATCCGAGCTTTTCGCAGATGAGTTCCATGATTTCTACTTCAATTCCAACAACCTTGCCGTTTTCGAGGTTCTCGAAGGGAGGGAAGTCGGGGGAGGTTGCTACTACGAGCTTGGGCTTTACGGTTTCGCCGCCGTCTTCAACGGTTTCGTCCTTGCATCCTACGAATGTACATGCGAGCATAAGAACTGCGAGAATGAGTGCTATAATCTTTTTCATTGTTTTTGATTCCTTTCAAATCTGAATTTATATGGTAAATTAGTTTTTCTTGTTGTTTTTCGCATTGACCTGCGCCTGAACCTTGATCGGGAGACCGAAGAGGTTAATGAATCCCGCGCTGTCAGCCTGATTGTAAACGTTGTCCTCGCCGAAGGTTGCGATCTCCTCGGAGTAGAGCGACCAGTCGCTCCAAACGCCTGCCTTGATTATGTTGCCCTTGTAGAGCTTGAGACGAACCTTACCGGTTACGTTCTCCTGAGTTTTGTCAACGAATGCCGAGAGAGCCTCTCTGAGGGGAGTGAACCACTGACCGTTGTAAACGAGGTCTGCAAAGGTTACTGCAAGCTCCTGCTTCTTGTGAGCGGTCATCTTGTCGAGAGTCATAGTCTCGAGATACTTGTGTGCTTCGTAGAGGATAGCTCCGCCGGGAGTCTCGTAAACGCCTCTGCACTTCATACCAACGAGACGGTTCTCGATAATGTCGAGAAGTCCGATTCCGTTTGCGCCGCCGAGCTTATTAAGCTCAAGGATAATTTCCTTTGCGCTCATCTTCTCGCCGTTGAGAGCGACGGGAGCGCCCTTTTCAAAGTCGAGCTCGATGTAGGTGGGTTTGTCGGGAGCCTTGATGGGAGAAACGCCCATTTCAAGGAAGCCTTCCTTATCGTAAAGTGGCTCGTTTCCTGCGTCCTCGAGGTCGAGACCCTCGTGAGAGAGGTGCCAGAGGTTCTTGTCCTTGGAGTAGCTGGTCTCTCTGGTTATTTTGAGAGGAATGTTGTGTGCCTCTGCGTAGTCGATCTCTTCGTCTCTCGACTTGATGTCCCATTCTCTCCAGGGAGCGATGATGGGCATATCGGGAGCGAACGCCTTGATAGTAAGCTCAAATCTTACCTGGTCGTTTCCTTTACCCGTGCAGCCGTGGCAGATAGCGTCTGCGCCTTCAGCGAGAGCGATCTCTGCGATTCTCTTTGCGATAACGGGTCTTGCAAAGGAAGTGCCGAGCATATAGTCCTCGTAAAGAGCGCCTGCCTTTACGGTGGGAATGATGTAGTCGTTTACAAATTCCTCGGTGAGGTCCTCGATGTAAAGCTTGGAAGCGCCCGTTTTGAGAGCCTTCTCCTCGAGACCTTCAAGCTCGTCTGCCTGACCTACGTTACCCGAAACTGCGATGACCTCACAGTTGTTGTAGTTTTCCTTGAGCCAGGGAATGATTATCGAGGTGTCAAGTCCGCCCGAGTAAGCGAGAACGACCTTTTTGATGTTTTTCTTGTCCATGTTGTATGTCCTCCGTTGTGGGTTGTCGATGTTTATGCTATGATTATAAACCAAAATGTATAAATATGCAAGAGTTTTTTTGAAATTTCTTTAATTTTGTTGATTTTTGTATTGTTGTACAGACTCATACTCTCGTTTTTGGTGACTTTGCACAATAAAAGGCGCTTTATTACGCAAAAGAGACGGCGTGAGCCGTCCCGAATACGAAAAAATCGGACGTCCACCTCTTTGGTGAGCGTCCGATTTGTCTGATTTGCGTAACGTATGAATGTATAAAACTCTGTATATTCATTGTATATATACAGTTTTTATACATTAAATTCCGATGGCGTCCTCTTTCTTTACGAAGTGTGCGTCGAAATCTACGGGGGTTGAGACAGTACCGATCGAAGCGTTTATCTTCTCTGTGACTGCGTTTGTGATAAGCTCTGCCGCGTCGCGCGTGTAGAAATGAGTCATATCGGAATGGTAGGAAAGGGGCTTGTCGCAGAGCAGGGCATAGAGATCGTTCACCTCAAAGCCGTGCTTTTTTACTACCTCGATCGCTACCGTATTGTACTTTTCAATATCAGAGTTGTAGCGCATAAATGCGTTCGGATTTCTGTATCCCTCCTCGTTTACGGGGGTTGAGGTTGCGAATATGACCTTCGCATTCGGGCAGATGAGCTTTATTCTCTTGCAGATGCGGTCGATAAACTGCTCGTAAACGTCAATGGGGGTGAGACAGCCGTCCTCGAACATCGTGAGGCAGTCCCACAGACCTGCGTTCCAATGTACGCAGTCAACGTTTGCGCCGCCGAATTTGCTCTGACCGACCCAGTCGCTGAAATTACGCAGCACGTACTGCGAGAAGCGGCAGTTTCCCTCGGGGTAATACACCTCTGCCGAGCCGTCAAGCGCCATTTTTACGAATTTGTCATAGCCCTGACGAATCGAATCGCCAATGAGAATTACTTTTTTCATAACTAAAATCCTTTCGGGAAATCTTTTCCTTATTATATAATAGATGCCTTGCTTTAATCGGTATAACTGCAAACCTCGCCGCACTCGAAATACTTTGTCTCGATTTCGGGGAAGGTCTCGCTCAGAATTTCCGCAACGTATTCCATTCCCGCGCGCTCCGAGCCGATATGCCCCATTATGAGGAGGGTCTTTTTGTGTCCGAGGTCGGACGCGTCGCGTGCGTACTCGCCGAGCATCCATTCACACGCCTCGCCTGTCATGAGAATCTCACATTCGTCGCTTTTCAGCTCGGAAAAGACGGCAGGGGGTGTGCCGCACATCAGAGAAATCTTGCGGCAGGGAAGATCTCTGTTTCCGCAGATGCGGATGTGCTTTATTTTAAGGAGCTCTTCAACCATTTTTGTAAATTCTATGGGAGTCATAGGACTGTCAAGCGTTATTCTTACAAGATCGAAGGAGTCCTTTACGTACTCCACCTCGCCCGATATATTAAGAGCCGAGACAACTCCCTTGCAGATGAGGTCGGGGAAGCTGTAATGCGGATGATCGTGGAATCTGAAAAGGGCAAGTCCCGAGTCCTCGATGAATTTTCGCTTTTCGCACTCTATTTTATCGTTTGTGTGGACGTCCATGTGGCTGTAATAGGTCGGCTCGTGGATAATAAGAAGATTTGCGCCCCACTCCTTTGCCGCCTTCACGACTCCGACAGTCGCAAACATCGAAACTGCGATCCTTCTTACCTCGACGTCGAGAGAGCCTGCCTTGCAGGTGTCACAGCTTTTGGAGTAGTCGCGGCCCTCGCCGTATTCACAGAGCTTTTCAATTATTTTTGATGCTTTCATAAATCAGCCCTCCCTGCTTTGTGGTAAGTATATCACAAATTGCCGCTTTTTTCAACAACCTTTTATATAAAAGGTAACAAAATGCAAAAAAGCACTTGAAAATCGAAAAAAAGTGGTGTATAATCATATCGCTTTTAAAGAATTTTAAAGAAAAGAGAATTTTTATGGACAAGATTTTCAGACCGAAGATCATCGACACCCTCAAAAATTACAGCGGAAAGCAGCTCGCAAGCGACCTCACCGCAGGACTTATCGTTGCGATAATTGCCCTTCCTCTCTCGATAGCGCTTGCAATAGCGTCGGGCGTATCTCCCGAAAAGGGAATATACACCGCAATCGTTGCGGGACTCGTTATCTCCCTTCTTGGAGGAAGTAAGGTCAACATCTCGGGACCTACCGCCGCATTTGCCACGATCGTTGCAGGAATCGTTATGCAGCACGGCATAGCGGGACTGACCGTTGCTACCGTTATGGCGGGAATACTTCTTATACTTATGGGACTTTTACGCGTAGGCGCGCTCATAAAGTACATACCGAAAACGATAACCGTCGGATTTACGTCGGGAATAGCGGTCACGATACTTATCGGTCAGCTTAAGGACTTTTTCGGTCTCACCTTTGCAGAAGGAACTCACGCGGTCGAGACGAGCGAAAAGATCGTTGCGGTTGCAAAATCGTTTGGCACTTTAAATCCTTGGGCGCTTCTCGTGGGCGCACTCGGACTTGTTATCCTTATCGCGTGGCCCTATATAAATAAGAAGATTCCCGCTTCGCTTATTGCGGTGCTTATCGGATCTGTCGCCCTTCTTCTTATTCCGATAGAGGTCAACACCATCGGCGACCTTTACGAAATAAACGGCTCTCTGCCGAAATTCTCCTTCCCGAAGGTCGATCTCGATATGATAATCACCCTCTTGCCGAATGCGGTCACGATAGCCGTGCTTGCGGGAATCGAATCGCTGCTTTCGTGCGTTGTTTCCGACTCGATGATAGACGATAAACACAACTCGAACACCGAGCTTATCGCGCAGGGCGTTGGAAATATCTGCTCTGGACTCTTCGGCGGAATCCCCGCAACCGGCGCGATCGCGCGTACTGCGGCAAACGTCAAAAACGGAGGACGCTCGCCTATCTCGGGTATCGTCCACGCGATAGTGCTTCTTCTCGTTCTCGTTGTACTTATGCCGTACGCATCGCTTATCCCGATGCCGATAATCGCGGCGATACTCTTTATCGTTGCCTATAATATGAGCGAATGGCGAGAGTTCGTGCATCTCTGCAAGACCGAAAAGGCGTTTGATATAATGATCCTCGCGCTCACCTTTGTGCTCACAGTTGCTTTCGACCTCGTTGTCGCGATCGCCGTTTCGATGGTGCTCGTTACGGCAAGAAGAGTCGTTTTGAAGATCAGAAGCAAAAAGACTGCATAAAAGAAAACCCCGACAACGTCGGGGTTTTTAGTTTTATTTCGTTGCCGCGACCAGCTCGTCAACAGGGGTGATCGCGATGTCAACACAGCCGCGCACGGTCGTCGTGCTGACGATATATTTTCCGTCGGGAGTGAACTGCGGATGGGGGTCAAGATGCCAATAGGCTCTCGGATATTTCGGCTTCGGCATAGCAGAGAAGATGTCGATCGTTTTGCCGCTTTCTCTGTTAAAGAATATCACGCGGCAGGGCGTTTTATTCCATTCGTAGGGCGACTGATCGGCAACCCAAAGACTTCTGTCTGTGTTGCAATGCGCGTGGCAAAGAGGCTCCTTCCAAACGTGCACGAGCTTCCTTGTGTCAAGATCCATCTCGAAAGCGCCCCGTTTAAAATCGACGGTGCACATTTTTCCGTCTCCCGACCAGAAATCGTGGCAGAACTTCGTTTCATCGTGTCCGAACCAGCTGCGAGGCACGAGAGGCTCGAAAACGGTAGAATCGGTGTCGTGAAGCCATATTCTGTTCTTGAAATCGAAGAATTTGCCCGTGTTCGGATCGTTCCAGCCGTCCTGATCTATAAGGAAAAGCTTCGGATGTACGGGCGAAAATTGACCGTGGTTATAAAGTCCCTGATACTCGTTTATGATGTTGAATTTTCTCGTTTCCATATCGAGAAGTGCAATAAAGCCGTAGGTCGTAAACATCGCGTCAACGAGCATATATTTTCGGTCTGCCGAAAGGGTAAGGTGCGTTCCGAAGCGGACTATCCTCTTATTATCGATGTATTTCGGATCCATGACCGCAAATTCTTCTATGTTTCCATCTGTGTCTATCGTGCATATCTGACCTATCTTTTCAGATCCCACGAAATAGACCTTGTCTCCCTCGGGTGCAACAAGGGGAGTTGCGTCCCAAAAAACGGCCTCCTTGAACACTTTCACAAGTGGCTCCTTCGGATCAAGACAAACGACCCCAAGACAGCGGTGGCGAAGCGGCGGATAGAAGCAGTACGTCCATAAATATTTCTGATCTGCCGAGAGCGACTGATTTGTGAAATAGAAGCTCTGCACGTACTCGGCAGGCTTTTTACTTAATATGTAGCTCTTGACTCCGCTTTTTTCGTCGAAATATTCTTCAAAAAAGGGGAGATTTGCAAAATCTATCATAATTTTCTCCTTCAAAAAGGTGATTTGAGGATGTTATATCACTAAAAAATGAAAAGTCAATGAAACGACGAAATTAAATCCGCCTCCATAACCTGCCGCAAGGCGAATATAACTGAAAAAAGCACTTTCTTTCGAAAGTGCTTTTTGTGATGTGCGGCAGATTTAGATGCAAACGATGCCTATGTATTTTTTGTCTTTCGTACAACCTGTGTTTTAGCGAGAAAATCGCCTAAGCGTTTTCCTTTGTTAACCAAAACAACGATACCTTCAATCTGTACGATCACGTATGTAATATTTCTCAAAATCAAACTGCCGAAAGATGCTTTTTCTCCGGTTTCGGAATTTTGGATCATCAAACCGCAAATAAGCTTACCCAAGCTTCTTCTTCCGAACAAGCAATCCTTGAATAAGCAATATAGAGGCAACCACGCAAGCCCCATAAGAAATCCCGCGGACGTGAACATCTTGATGCTCGGATAAAGTAGGTATTCGGGGTTACTTCCGGGACCATAAAACATAAGCGCCATAGCAACACCGAACATGATATTCCAGTCGATTACAAATGCAAAAAATCTTCGAATTAGAATTTTAAAGTCCATATTTCTACCACCTCTCATTTGGCTGTGTCTTATTATACCACAATTTTGTAAATATTTCAAGTGCTTCGTTAGTTCGAATCTGTCCACAGTTTTGGTGTCGTGAAGAGTTTTTTAGTGATATACTGACTTCGTCAGCGTGATATTGTCGCAAGCGACAGTGATATGAAAGCCTACGGCTTTCGTGATATTTTATTCGCCTTGAAAGCTCGCAACGCTCACACAGTGAGCGGGCGAATACCACTCGGCGACAGCCGAATATCACTGCGTACACAATGCAATTGTGTGCAATAGAACTCGCCGCAGGCGAATAAAACTGCCCAACTTCCTTATGAGAAGTTGGGCAAGAAGCGGAGTTTTTGTTTGATAGGGAAAGCTGTATTTTACTGCTTGGGAATAAGCTTTTCCTTGCCGCCCATATAAGGACGGAGCGCAACGGGAAC
>JAZSKY010000074.1:0-6204 GCA_045535095.1 Eubacteriales bacterium
ATCGAGATAAATCCCTTGCGGGATTTTCGATATGTTGCTAACGCAACTCGATATGCCTGCGGCTCGATATGTTTGCTACGCAAACGAGGGATTTATCTCATATCGAATTGGCGCAAAGCGACAATATATCGAGTTCGAGCATAGCGAGAACATATCGAGTCAACGAAGTTGACATATCGACGGAAAGAAAAAACAAGAGCAAGAATAGAAGGATTTTTCCTTTTACTCTTGCTCTTTCTGTCGTTATAAGAGTTTGGGCTTAGCCCATTCTGCATTTGTCCAGACAAATGCGACGCTCGCAATTAGTGGCGTTTTCAAATTCTCCGATAAGGACATCACGCTATTTACGGGCGGTTTTGTAAATTTGTCTTACAGGACGGCTCAAATTATTTTCGTTTTTGCTTGACTTATTCGGACGTATGTGCTATAATACTCACGAAATACAGTTTTGTCACCGGAGGCTGTGTACCGTAGTACCGTAATGCCGGATTAGGTGTCCAAGTGAGCTTGGGTTATTGTGTAGCAATAGCCGAAGCTTTATTTTTTTGCTTTCAGAGGTTATAATGGATTCCGAAATTTTTGAAAAATTACCGCCAACGAAGCTTTTCCTCCGTCTTGCCATACCGTCTATGATCACAATGGCGTTCGGCGCGCTCTATCAGATAGCGGACGGCTTGTTTGTTGGTCGGTTCATAGGCGAGGACGCTCTCGCCGCCGTCAATTTAATTATGCCGATCATTATGATCGTGTTCGGCTTTGCCAACCTCATCGCCACGGGAGCGTCGGTTCGTATCTCGGTCTTGCTTGGAGAAAAGAAGCGCGAGGAAGCATCACAGGTGTTCACCTTTACGCTGAAGGTCATTTTTCTGATCTCTTGCGTTGTGGGTGCCGTCGGATTTATATTTGCCGAACCTTTTGTGAGATTTCTCGCACTGGGCGCTACCGAAAAAGCGATTGAATACGGCATTACTTATACCCGTATTTATGCCGCGTTCGCTCCCCTGATGCTCATCTATCACGCAACGGACAACTATTTGCGCGTTTGCGGAAAAGAAAAGCTTTCGATGTGGCTCAGCATAGGAACACAGGCGTTTAATATCGTTCTTGACGTGATCCTGATCGTTTTTCTCGGTCAAGGCGTGTGGGCGGCGGCGTTTACAAGCTGTCTTGCTATGGCGCTCGGCTCTGTCGTTACACTGCTTTTGTTCCGCAAAAAGCGAAGGGATTTGTATTACGCCAAAGGCAAGGTTGAAAAGTCTGTATTCTTCCGTATTCTTGCTAACGGAGCAAGCGAGTTTTTCAGCAGTATCTCTATGTCGGTAATGTCTATCGTCTATAATTTCTTTCTGCTGAAATACGGCGGAACGACAGGTCTTGCCGCATTCTCGGTGGTTATGTACGTGGACAGCATCATCGGTATGCTCGTGTTCGGAATGTGCGATGCGCAGCAGCCTGCCGTCAGCTATTGCTACGGCGCAGGGCTGACGGATAAGGTGAGAGCGATGTTCCGACGCATTATACTCGGTTCTGTCGTTCTTTCTGCCGCATCGCTCCTATTTATGATGTTCCTCGGTCAGTACGTAGCTCCTTTGTTCGTAAGGCCTGAGGACACCGAGCTTTTAGCGGTCAGCATTATCGGTATGAAGCTGTTTTCGCTCTCGTATCTTACGGGCTGGGTGGATATGTGCTTCTCGTCCTATTTCACCGCACTTGAGCGACCTGCAAGATCAATGCTCGTGTCCTTCTTTGGCACGCTCGTTTTCCCGATAGGCACGTTGTTTGCCTTGACGCCCTTCCTTGAGCTTAACGGCGTTTGGCTCAGCGCACTCGTTTCTTGTACGGCAAGCGCATTGTTTACGGTAGTGCTTTATCTGACGATGGGCGAGAAAAAAGCGGAAAATTGCGGCAAAACGTGAAATTTATATCAGTAAAAAAGCACCACCCTTTCGGGCGGTGCTTTAAATTTTAAAAGCGGTTTTTATATCGATATGATACTCGTGCGCGGCGAATATCAAAACGCACCACCCAGACGGGTGGTGCGTTAATTCCTTACGCCTTGTACTCGTAGCCGAGGGTGAGCGCCTTGATGTTGAAATCAAGAAGATCCTTGTGTCTGTCCGAAACGACCTTCGAAAGCGCCTTCTTTGCGCCCTCGAGAGAAACGAAATCGTTTTTCGCGATCATGTGTCCGAGCATAATGATGTTTGCAAGGGTCTTGAGTCCTTCCTCGTCTGCGATTCTGGTTGCGGGGATCGGGTATATTTCAACTCCGTCGCGCGCGACCTCTCCGTCGATAAGAGAAGAATCGTAGAATATCTGTCCGCCCTCGCGAGTCTCTCCGATGTATTTGTCGAGAGAGGGCTTGTTCATAGCAATAAGCACGTCGGGATTTGCAACGATAGGCGAGCCGATAGGCGCGTCGCTGACGGTGATGCTGCAGTTTGCCGTACCTCCGCGCATTTCGGGACCGTAAGAGGGAAGCCAGCTTACCTCTTTGCCGTCAAGAAGTCCTTCATAAGCGAGAAGCTTTCCGGCGAAAAGCACGCCCTGTCCGCCAAATCCTGCGATAAGAACCTGTTTAGTCATATTAAAACCTTTCCTTTCCTGAAATCGCCTTACTCTGCGTATTTATCCTTATATACGCCGAGCGGATAGTAGGGAAGCATATTCTCCTCAAGCCAAGTGAGCGACTTTTCGGGAGTGAGTCCCCAGTTTGTCGGGCAGGTAGAGAGCACCTCAACAAGCGAGAAGCCCTTTCCTTCGATCTGATTCTGGAACGCCTTCTTGATAGCCGCCTTTGCAGCCTTTACGTTCTTTACGTTGTTTACGGCAACTCTTTCGAGGTAGGTAGCGCCGTCAACCTGCGAGAGCATCTCGCAAACCTTTACGGGGAAACCGACGGTTGCGGTATCGCGTCCGTAAGGAGAGGTCTGGGTAACCTGACCGGGAAGGGTTGTGGGCGCCATTTGACCGCCCGTCATTCCGTAAATTGCGTTGTTAATGAAGATTACGGTGATATTTTCGCCTCTTGCGGCCGAGTGAACGGTCTCTGCGGTACCGATAGCGGCGAGGTCGCCGTCACCCTGATAGGTGAAAACGATGCTTTCGGGGCAAGCGCGCTTTACGCCGGTTGCAACCGCAGGAGCGCGTCCGTGCGCCGCCTGAACTGCATCGCAGTTGAAATAGTTATAAGAGAATACCGAGCATCCGACCGATGCGATAGCTACCGCTTTTCCTCTTACGCCAAGCTCGTCGAGAGCCTCTGCAACGAGACGGTGAACGATACCGTGAGTACAGCCGGGGCAGTAATGAAGAACTGCATCAGTAAGAGCCTCGGGCTTTTTGAATACTACTGCCATTAGTTGATACCTCCTGCTTCCTTGATCTTCGAGATAACGTCCTCGAGAGTCGGGATCATACCGCCCGAACGGTTGCAAAGAAGAACGGGCTTCTTGCATCTGGTAGCAAGCTCAACGTCCTCGATAAGCTGTCCCATGGACATTTCTACCGAAACGAACGCCTTGACCTTGTCTGCCGCCTTGTTGAATACTTCCTTCGGGAAGGGCCAGAGGGTGATAGGACGGATCATACCGACCTTGATTCCCATCTTTCTTGCCTCGTCGATAGCATTCTTGCTGACGCGGGCAGCGATACCGAACGCCGCGATACAGATCTCTGCATCGTCCATCATATACTCCTCGTACATAACCTCGTTCTTTTCGATCTCGGCGTACTTCTCGTATCTTCTGATGTTGAACTGCTCAAGCTCCTCTGCCTGTAAAAAGAGCGAGTTGACGATATTCTTGGGACGGTCGCTCGATCCGCCGCAAGCGCACCACGATTTATCGTAGCTCTCGATCTCGCCCATCTCAAGCGAAACGGGCTCCATCATCTGACCCATAGTTCCGTCTGCGAGGATCATAGTGGTCATGCGGTATTTCTCTGCGAGATTGAATCCCTTGAATACAAATGATGCCATTTCCTGAACCGACGAGGGCGCGAGAACGATCATGTGGAAGTCTCCGTGACCTGCTCCTCTGGTTGCGTGGAAATAGTCGGACTGCGAGGGCTGAATTCCGCCGAGTCCGGGGCCACCTCTCTGTACGTTTACGATAAGCGCAGGAAGGTCGCAGCCTGCGAGGTAGGAAAGTCCCTCACTCTTGAGCGCGATTCCGGGGCTGGAGGACGAGGTCATAGAACGCTTGCCTGCGGCAGCTGCGCCGATTACCATGTTGATAGCGGCAATTTCGCTCTCTGCCTGAAGGAAAACGCCGCCGATCTTGGGCATACGCTTTGCCATATATGCGGCAACCTCGGTCTGAGGTGTTATCGGATAACCGAAATAGTGGCGGCAGCCTGCCATGATAGCGGCTTCCGCAAGGGCTTCATTACCCTTCATAAGTACTTTTTCTGCCATTTTACTCAAATCCTTTCTTATTTCTCGACCGTTATTACGCAGTCGGGGCACATGGTAGCGCAGAATGCGCAACCGATACACTTTTCCATTTCTTCAACAGCTGCGGGGTGGTATCCCTTCGCGTTGATCTTGTCGGAAGCAAGCTTTACGATCTTCTTGGGGCAAGCGCCTACGCAAAGTCCGCAACCCTTGCACAGTTCTTCTTTAAAAGTAACCTTTGCCATTTTATTTCATTCCTTTCTTTTTGTAGGAAAATTGATACCTTATTTTACATCACGCGCGACGCGTTTTGTATATACAAAATGTTAAATTTTCGCTTTTACGTAAATTTCTATCGGAAAAGCGTTCGGAATCTCCTCTTTTACCTCGTCGTAGAGGACTTTGAGGACCGTCGTCATCACTATCGGGAGTCCGCTGATGCGCGAAACCTCGTTTGCATAGTCGAGAGATGCCAAAATATCCTCCTTCGTTGTGAGTGCGCCGAGGTTGGAGTTGTTGACGATTCCCGAAAATCTCATTTTACAAGCGGTCTCGATCTCGCGTATTACCTCGAGCGTGCTTTCTGCGTCCTTCGTGAGCGGACGGAAGCAGTTTATAACGGCAAGCATCTCGAAATTATCCTCTTCGAGGATCTTGGGTGCGTATCTTCCCATAGCGAGAGCGCCGCGATCGTCTCCGCCGACGTCGATTATCGCGTATCGGCTTCTGTCGTCGGTGACTCTGTACGCCTCGGCGGGAAGAGCAGGGACGTCAACGTTGGTGTTCGCGTACGGCGAGCTGATAAGCTCAATTTTGTTTTCGGCAAGCACCTCGGACGAGTCCTTCGTGCGGTAGTACGGATTTACGATGTCAAGGTCGGCGATCGTTACGTCTTTGCCGTCTCTTGCCAGCGAGAGCGCGTAGTTTACCGCGATATTCGTTTTTCCACTGCCGTAATGACCGGCAAATATCGTAATTCTTTTCATATAACTCGGAAAACTTTTGAAAAAAGTTTTCCATACCTTTCAAAACATTTTTCTGAAAACCCTTTTTGGAAAAAGGGTTTTCAAACTTTCCCAAAAACTTTACTTAAAGGGAATAGGTTTTTTTGTTTGTATGTCATTGCAGTCAGAACAGCCCTCTCACCCGACTATGTCGGGAGCTCTCCCGAGGGGAGAGCCTTTGTTGTAAGCCTTGACCTTTGGGAGAGGTGGCGAAGCCGCCGCAAGCGGCGCCGCGTCATTTGCCTCGGCAAATGACCTCCGATTTATATACATCGGGGAAAACCGCGAAGCCGACGGAGAGGGTCTTTGCAGGGTGAATTTAAGTTCATCGGAGAACTACTCATCCACCGCTATCGCGGTCCCCCTTCCCTCACAAGGGAAGGCTTTTGGGCGCGTAAATTATCGTTAACGGGGTTCACCTCATCCGTCGCTAACGCGACACCTTCTCGCTGCAGCTCGGTCACGCTCGGGCTCTGACACCACACTGTGGTGTCATTCACTCCCCTCGCGCCGCTTCGCTACCCATCAAGGGGAAGGCTTTTCAAGGTGCATTTCCCTTTGGGGAAATGAAATCATTATAACAACATATTTACTGTACGAAATACAGCGGCAGATAATATCCGTAGGAGCAAATTAAGGCGCCCATCTGCGCCGCGCCGATCAGATACGACAAAGAATAGAAGATTTACCCTCTATTGTTTCGCTTTGTAGCGGGGGTGGGTTGGATTTTAAGGATAGGGAGGGCGAGTTCTGTCAAGAGCATGATTGTAAACAATTGTGCAAGATGATTGGTAACAGTTTTGC
>JAZSKY010000001.1:0-18321 GCA_045535095.1 Eubacteriales bacterium
TGTTAAATCGAAATGAGAAAAAAGAAAATGGATTACAGTTTGAAAGAGGTCGCAGGCAGAATCAGGGACCTGCGCGAGGCAAAGGGCTACACGTGTGAGGAGCTTGCAAAGCTCACCGGCGTATCGCCCGAAGAATATCGCATTCTGGAGGAGGGAAATACCGATTTCAGCTTCACCTTCATCTACAAGTGCGCGAAGGCGTGTGACGTTGAGGTGGTTGACATTCTCGAGGGACGAAGCACGACTCTCACCTCGTTTGCCATCACAAGACGCGGAGAAGGACTCAAAATTTTAAAGCAGCACGGCGTTGAGTATAACAACCTTGCGCCTAAATTCAGAGATAAGCTCGCAGAGCCCTTTCTCGTAAAATTCCCCTATCTTCCCGAGGAGCAGGACGCACCCATCAAGCTCAGCTCGCATAACGGTCAGGAGTTTGACGTTGTTGTCAAGGGCTCGCTCAAGGTGCAGGTCGGAAGCCACGTGGACGTTCTCCACGAGGGCGACTCGATCTTCTATAACAGCCTTATTCCGCACGGAATGGTTGCCGTCAGCGAGGGCGGCTGCGAGTTCCACGCGGTAGTTTTAAATCCGCAGGACGGACTCGTCAGCGAGGAGTATCCCGAAACGCCGTACAGCGCGCAGAGCAGCGCCGAAAAGGTTGACGAAAAGGGGACTGTTGCCGATAATTTCGTTGAATCGTATTATGATGAAAACGGCGTGTTCAACGGAATAAAATTCAAAAACGAGGATAAATTCAACTTTGCCTTCGACTGCGTTGACGCTCTCGCGGATAAACACCCCGATAAGCTCGCTATGATGTGGGTTGCAAACGATAAGACCGACCGCCGCTTCACCTTCGCCGATATGAAAAAATACTCGGCAAAAACGGCAAATTATTTCGAGTCGCTCGGCATCAAAAAGGGTGATACGGTTATGCTCGTTCTCAAAAGACACTATCAGTTCTGGTTTTGTATGCTCGCCCTTCATAAGATTGGCGCTATCGCAATTCCCGCGACAAATCAGCTCGTCGAGCACGATTTCGATTATAGATATAAGGCGGCGAAGGTCAAGGCGATAGTCTGTACGTCGGACGGCGACGTCGCCTATGAGGCAGAAAAAGCGGCAAAGGCTTATCCCGAGATGCAGAGGATACTCGTTGGAGAAAAGAGGGAAGGCTGGAACGATTTTAATCTTGAAATGGAGCGCTTCAGCTCGCGATACGAAAGAAGGGAGGATACCCCTTGCGGAAACGATCCGATGCTTATGCTCTTCACCTCGGGAACTACCGGATATCCGCGCATCGCGACACATTCGTATAAGTACGCGCTCGGTCACTACGCGACCGCAAAGCATTGGCATAACGTCAAGCGTGACGGACTGCATTTCACTATTTCGGACACGGGCTGGGGCAAGGCGCTCTGGGGTAAGCTGTACGGACAGTGGCTCTGCGAGGCAGGAATATTCACCTACGATTTCGACCGATTCCACTCGGAGGACATTCTCCCGATGTTCGCAAAATATCATATCACGACGTTCTGCGCACCGCCCACGATGTACCGCTTCTTTATAAAGGAAGACCTCTCGAAATACGATCTTTCCTCTATCGAGTTCGCAACGACGGTCGGCGAAGCGCTCAACCCCGAGGTCTTTAATCAGTTCAAAAAAGCGACCAGACTTACCATTATGGAGGGCTTCGGTCAGACCGAGACCACTCTGTCGGTTGCCAATTTCGTCGGATCTACCCCGAAGATCGGCTCTATGGGACGCCCGAGTCCGCTTTACGACGTGGTCGTTCTCGATCCCGACGGAAACGAGTGTAAGCTCGGTGGCACGGGCGAGATCTGTATCCGCGTCAAGGACGGCAAGTCGCCCTGCGGACTCTTCACCGGCTACTATCTTGACGAGGAAAAGACGCGTGACGTCTGGCACGACGGCTTCTACCATACGGGCGACCAAGCGACAATGGACGAGGACGGCTACCTCTGGTACGTCGGACGTATTGACGACGTCATCAAGTCGTCGGGATACCGCATCGGACCGTTTGGGATCGAGGGCGTTATCATGGAGCTTCCGTACGTCCTTGAATGTGCGGTAACTCCCGTACCCGACGAGGTGCGCGGACAGATAGTCAAGGCAACCGTTGTTCTCGTTAAGGGAAAGGAAGGCTCTGACGCGCTTAAAAAGGAAATCCAGGAGTACGTCAAGACGCACACCGCACCCTATAAATATCCGAGAATAGTTGAGTTCGTTTCCGAGCTTCCCAAGACTATCAGCGGTAAGGTCAGACGCGTTGAAATACGCAAAAATGACCTTGAAAGGTTACAAAAATAATAAAAATCCCCCCAAAACGGGGGATTTTTAATTTGCAACATAGATGTTTGACGGCAACGTCTCATACAACAAAAACGGGATATCCTCGCCGGATATCCCGTTTTCTTTGAGTTGGTTTGACTTACTGAGCGGCCTCAACGATAACTGCGAAATCGTCAGCCTTGAGCGAAGCTCCGCCGATAAGTCCGCCGTCGATGTTGTCCATCGAAAGAAGCTCTGCAGCATTCTTTGCGTTCATCGATCCGCCGTACTGAATTACGGTGTTGCGAGCAACGGGCTTGCCGTATTTTGCTGCGATAGTGTTACGGATGAGCTTGCATACCTCGTCTGCCTGCTCTGCGGTAGCAGTCTTGCCGGTACCGATAGCCCAGACAGGCTCGTAAGCGATGATTACCTGCTTCATCTGCTCGGGGGTAATGTCAAGCAGTGCAAGCTTGGTCTGGCGAGCTACTACCTCGTCGGTGATACCCTGCTCACGCTCGCTGAGGCATTCGCCTACGCAAACGATAGCGGTAAGACCTGCTTCGATAGCCGCCTTGGTGCGAAGATTGACAGTCTCGTCGGTCTCGCCGAAATACTGTCTGCGTTCGCTGTGTCCGATGATTACGTACTTCGCTCCTGCATCTACGAGCATATCTGCCGAGATCTCTCCGGTGTATGCGCCGCTCTTTGCAAAGTGTACGTTCTGACCGCCAACCTTAACTGCGGTTCCTGCGCACATTTTTGCAACGATAGGGAGGTCGATTGCGGGGACGCAAACTACGATATCGCAAGCGCGATTGTTCTTAACCTTGTCGTAGAGCGTTCCGATGAAGTTTTTTGCTTCCGAGGGGGTCATGTTCATTTTCCAGTTTCCTGCGATGACCATTCTTCTTTTAGATCCCATTTTTAATTATCCATCCTTGGTTTGAAAAGAGTATTTGCGATATATTTTTAAATGTAAAATATATTTCGTTGTGATTTTGACTTATTTGTCGTTGAGAGCTGCGATTCCGGGAAGCTCAAGTCCCTCGAGGAATTCGAGCGATGCGCCGCCACCGGTAGAAACGTGAGTCATACGGTCTGCGTAGCCGAGGTTTTCAACTGCTGCAGCAGAGTCGCCGCCGCCGATGATCGAGATAGCGTTGCTTTCTGCGATAGCCTTAGCCACTGCACGAGTACCGCCTGCGAAGTTCTCCCACTCGGAAACGCCCATAGGTCCGTTCCAGATTACAGTGCCTGCATCCTTGATGTAGGAAGAGAAGAGCTCACGGGTCTTTTCGCCAACGTCAAGTCCCATCCAGTCTGCGGGGATCTTGTCAGAGTCAACGAATGCGAACTCGGTGTTCTCGTCGTATTCCTTACCGATAACGTTGTCAAGGGGAAGGAGGAAGTTTACGCCCTTAGCCTTCGCCTTAGCGAGAAGCTCGTTTGCGAGGTCGATCTTGTCGTTTTCGCAAATGGAGGTTCCGATGTCGTAGCCCTGAGCCTTGAAGAAGGTGTAAGCCATACCGCCACCGGTGATAAGGGTGTCAACCTTTTCAATGAGGTTGTTGATAACGCCGATCTTGTCAGAAACCTTTGCGCCGCCGAGAATAGCGATGAAGGGACGCTTGGGATCGTCAAGAGCCTTGCCCATAACGGAAATTTCCTTCTGAATGAGGTATCCGCAAACTGCAGGGAGGTAGTCAGCAACACCTGCGGTCGAAGCGTGAGCGCGGTGAGCAGTACCGAATGCGTCGTTTACGTAGATCTCAGCCATAGAAGCGAGCTCTTTTGCGAAATCGGGATCGTTCTTTTCCTCTTCCTGATGGAAACGAACGTTCTCGATGATAAGGATCTCACCGCTACTAAGAGCAGCGGCCTTAGCCTTGGCGTCAGCGCCGATAACGTCGCTTGCCATGATAACGTCCTGTCCGAGAAGCTCAGCGAGCTTGTCAGCTACCGGCTTCAGAGAGAACTTAACAACGTCGCCCTTTGCCTTCTCAAGAGCTGCCGCGGTAGCCGCTGCCTGCTCCTCTTCGGGGAGAGCTGCGATCTTCTTGGCTTCCTTCTTGTCGAGCTTGAGCTTCTCGTTGAAAATGTTGTGGGGGCGACCCATGTGCGAGCAGAGGATAACTGCCGCGCCGTTGTCAACGAGGTACTTGATGGTGGGGATTGCGCCAACGATACGCTTGGTATCGGTGATAACGCCGTCCTTCATGGGGACGTTAAAATCACATCTTACGAGAACTTTTTTGCCTTTGACGTCGATATCTTCGATCGTCTTCTTGTTATACTTGGACATAAAATGCACTCCTTGGTTTAAATTTATTTTATCGTTACTAATATTAGCACAAAAAGGAAAAATTATCAAGGGTATTTACGCAAATTTAACATAAAAAGTTCAATTTTTCTATATACGCTTAAAAAGCGACCGCAAAAGCGAGTTTTTTATACAAAATAACCACAAAGCGCTCGCGGTAATTAAAAAAACGGATAAAAAAGGGATAAAGCGTGTCGAGAAGGGCAGGGACTCTTGTCAAAAGACACAAAAACAGTGAGACAAGAAGAGTGCTCTTCTGACGTTAAAGGGGCAAAAGGTGTGAATAAGCGCGATTTCGCTGGAATATAATGGTAAAAGCGAACAAATTTTCCGTACGCCGAAGAACAATGTAAAAAAATGTTTTTATTCACGGCAAATTTTCAAAAAAATGCGAAAAATCAGGCACGAAAGATTTTCTTTCGCCTTGACACGCCCCTTCTTTAAAATTATAATGGGTGTAGCAAAGTTGAGCGAAAGGGAGGAATTGTGGTTAAAATGGATGAAATAACCATGCTTGGTGAGTACAGACATACCATAGACGCCAAAAAGAGAATATTCTTGCCGTCGGGATTCCGTCCTCTGCTCGGCGATGAGGTAGTTATCTCGAAATCTACCGATAAATGTATAAAGGTATATCCCATTCCCGCGTGGAAGGAATACGAGAGCAAGATCAACGCTCTCCCTCCGGTAAAGGCGAAAGCAGTACGCAGATGGGTGTACGCCTTCTCGAAGCGCACCGAGGTAGATGCGCAGGGAAGAGTTGCTATTCCGCAGAATCTTTGCGAATACGCAGAGCTTGAAAAGAACATCGTCACCATAGGCGCAGGCGACTACGCCGAGATATGGAGCGAAAAGGCGTACGAGGAGATGACAGGCGCGCTCAGCGCAAATGACATTGAGGGCGACCTTATCGAGCTCGGCTTCTGATACACCTTCACCGAGGATATATAATATGGAAAAAGAAATTTCTGAATTTTCTCACTTTTCGGTGATGCTTTCCGAGTGTATCGAAGCGCTTAATATAAAGGAAGGCGGCGTTTACGTCGATTGCACGACGGGCGGCGCAGGACATAGCAGTAAAATAGCAGAAAAGCTTGTGGGTACGTCGGGCAGACTGATCTGTCTTGACAGAGACGAGGAAGCGATCGCGGCGGCAACGAAAAGACTTGCCCCGTACGCCGAAAACGTCACGCTCGTTCGCAGCAACTTTTCAGAGGTCGGCGAGGTTTTAAGATCGCTCGGCATCGAAAAGATAGACGGCGCGCTTATTGACCTCGGAGCGTCCTCCCATCAGTTCGATTCTCCCGAAAGAGGATTTTCTTACAGGTTCTCGGCGAGACTCGATATGAGAATGGACAACCGTGACAAGCTCACAGCCTACGATATAGTAAACACCTTCTCGGAAAGCGAGATAAAGAAGATCATATTCGACTACGGCGAGGAAAGATTCGCGCCGAAGATCGCCTCTGAAATTATCCGCGAAAGAGAGATAAAACCGATAGAGACTACCGACGAGCTTGTCGAGATAATAAAAAGATCGATTCCGCTCAAGGCACAGCGCGAGGGAGGACACCCCGCAAAGAGAACCTTTCAGGCTCTCCGCATAGCGGTCAACAACGAGCTTGATATAATCGCTCCCACGCTGGAAACGCTCTGCTCGCTTCTGAATAAAGAAGGAAGAGTAGCGGTGCTGACCTTCCACTCTCTTGAGGACAGAATAGTAAAGCAGACCTTCTCGGGACTTGAAAATCCCTGCACCTGCCCCGCATCCTTTCCGGTATGCGTGTGCGGAAGGAAGCCGTCTGTAAAAACGCTCGGTAAAAAGCCTATGCTTCCGAGCAAAGAGGAACTTGAAATAAACTCGCGCTCACACAGTGCAAAGCTGAGAGTTGCCAAAAAGCTTTAAATAAAGGAAAAGAAAGGAAAATCCCTCGCTTTGTCGGAGGGACGGCTTAGAAGATGAGATCGTTTGATGAATTCGGATTCGAGAAAAAATCAAATACTGTCGAAAATAATGCTCCTGCTACGGAAGATTTCATCACTCGCCGTAAGGAGACAAAGAAGGAGGAGACTGCCACCGCGCAGACTACCGCCCTTTCTGAAATCGAGAACACCGAGCTTTCGGTAGAGACCTCTCGTCCCGTTATGACCGTAATGTCTGTAAAGGGCAACGCAGGTCGCGCAGTTACGAAGCCCTCGGAGAAAAGAAAGAATCCCCTTGCCGAGGAGAACGTTCTTGAAAAGAAGAAAAAGAAGATCCCCGTAAGAATGGTTGCAGTGATCGCTTGCATCTTTGCACTTGCATTTCTTATGATCAATCAGTTCGTTCTCGTGAACGAATATTCCAGAGAGATCTCCGATCTCGAGAAATCGATAGAGAGCATACAGTCTGACATCAAGCAGTGTGAGACCGAGCTCGTTATCAAGAACAAGGACGTTGAAAAGACCGCAAAAGAAAACGGAATGATAAGCGACAAGGACGGTCATGGCGAGTATATGCAGATCCCCGTCAGCGACACTATCGAGCTTTATACGCCCGATAGCGAAGCAAAGGACAACCTTGCGTCTATCGTGATGTCTGCTCTCGGAGAGAACATCCTCCGCGCATGGAATACTTTAATGGGCGCCGAATAAAATGAAGTATAAACCTTTTGAGAGTGAGGCAGAAATGCTTTGCTCTCAATTTGCTGTTTTTTAGAGAAAATATCCGTCAAAAATGCGATAATTTCCGAGCTTTTTCGACGGGTAAGGAGAAGAATAAATGGAGAAAGAACGCCTCAGAAAAATATCGAGAACGGGCAACGCGCTCATCGTCGTTATGTTTTTAATAGCGATAGGAATAGCGTTTAGTCTCTTTTCGATGCAGGTAAACGAATACGAATATTATCAGAGCCGAGTAATAAATAACGTTCAGCAGGAATACACGATAAGCGCAGAGCGAGGCACTATATACGACGCTAATATGACCCCTGTTGCTATCAACGTAACGACCTACCGAATCTTCCTCGACCCCGTAGCGATACAGAACGGATCGAGCGCAGGCGGAGCAGAAGAAACTGCCGCTCTTATTGCCGACAACCTCTCCGAGCTGCTCGGAGTTGACAGAGAAAACGTCTATAACAGAGCGCTCAGAAAGGGAAGCAAGGACGAGACCGTCGTCCGTAAGGCGAGCGAGGAGACTGCTGCCGCGGTCAGAAACTTCATATCGAAATACGGACTTTCGAGAAAGATATACCTTGAGGCAACCCCCGTAAGATACTACCCGTATGACGGACTTGCGGCAAACGTCATCGGCGTCATGGGTACCGATAAGGGACTTCTCGGCGTAGAGCTGAGCTATAACAGCTATCTTGAGGGTACTCCCGGAAGATATATCGTAACGAGAAACGCTCAGAGCGCAGAAATGCCCGACGATTACGACTACTATATCGAAGCCGAGGACGGTCTAAGCGCGGTACTCACTATTGATATAAACATTCAGAGAATGCTTGAAAAGCAGCTCAAGGACGCCTTTACCAACGCGCAGGGCGGTGAGCCTGCAGTCGGCGTTGTAATGAACGTCAAGACGGGCGCGGTTCTTGCTATGGGACAGTACCCGAGCTTCAATATCAACGCTCCGTATAGCCTCGGAGATACCCTTTTTGCCGACAGACTCGATAAATCGGGATATGAAAGCGGCACTACCGAGTATAACGAGGAGCTTTGGACTCAGATATATTCAATGTGGAACAATAAGGCGGTCAGCTACCTTTACGAGCCGGGATCGACTATGAAGGTAATGTCGGCGGCAATGGCGCTTGAGGAGGGAGTTGTAAACTTCAGCGAGAGCTTCACCTGCCGAGGAAACCTCGTCGTTGCCAACACGAAGATAAACTGCCATAACGTTTACGGACATGGCACGAGAAACTACGCATATATGCTTCAGGCATCGTGCAACCCGACTATGATGCAGGTTGCCGCGAGAGTCGGAGAATCAAAATACTACGAATATTTCATAAACTATGGATACACCTCGAAAACGGGTGTGGATCTGCCGGGTGAATCGGCAGGACTTTACGTCTCGAAATCGGGATTCAACGCGGTCGAGCTTGCGTGTTACAGCTTCGGTCAGACCTTCAAGACGACACCTCTCCAGCAGGTGACCGCATTCGCGGCAGTTGCAAACGGCGGATACGTAATTCAGCCGTATATCGTCAGCGCGCTTATAGATTCTGACGGAAACGAGGTAGTAAAGCACGAGACCACCACTAAGAGAAAGGTACTCAGCTCAAGCACGTGCGAGACTCTTCTCAACGTTCTTGAACAGGGCGTTTCGGGTGGCGGAGGTGCGAAAAATGCCTACGTTGCGGGATATAAGATCGCCGCAAAGACGGGAACGTCTGAGAAACGAGACAAGGTAAACCCCGAAACGGGTAATAAGGACTACCGCATCGGATCGTGTATGGCAATAGCGCCTGCAGATGAGCCTGAGATCGCAGTACTCATTATGGTAGATGAGCCTGGCGTTCGAAATAAGTACGGAAGCACGATAGCCGCTCCCTATATGTCGGCTCTCCTTTCCGAGCTTCTTCCTTATCTCGGCGTTGAGCGAAATTACAGCAGCGACGAGATGAACAGAATGGTCATCACGATAAACAACTATAAGGGAACTTCGGTTTCGAGCGCTACCGATGCACTCAAAAAGCTCGGACTTTCCTACGAGATAGTCGGAGACGGCGAAACGGTTACCGGCCAGATACCCGCATCGGGTACGAAGATAACCAAGATGAACGGAAAGGTCATTCTCTATACGGGCGGCGCAACGAATACGCAGTACGTAACAGTGCCGAGCCTTGTAGATCAAAAGGCGGCAAGTGCGATAAATCAGCTTGCGGCGCTCGGACTCAACGTCTATATCGAGGGATCGTCTAACTATAACGAGGGCGCAGGCGCGGTAGTCGTCTCGCAGAGCCACGAGGCGGGAACGAGAATACAAAAGGGTGCTGTCATTACGATAAAATGTCACCACCTTGACGGTACAGACTAAAACTTCACTAAAAATCGGGAGGCAAAAAGTGTACGCAGACATCAGTATAAAAGAGCTTTTAAATGGCGCAAACGTCATTGACTTCGGTGGCGCGGGTAATATAAAAATCTCGGGAGTTACGGCAGATAATAGAAAAATAGACAAGGGATTTGCCTTCGTTGCCGTATCGGGAACGCGCTTTGACGGACACGATTTTATTTCTGACGCGGCAGAGAAGGGCGCTATCTGTGCGATAGTTGAAAGAGTACCCGAAAACTGCCCGATCCCCTGCGTTAAGGTTGACGATACGCGCCTTGCGTCGTCGTACGTATTCTCAAACGCTTTCGGAAATCCCGAGAGATCAATGAAGATAATCGGCGTTACGGGAACGAACGGAAAGACCTCCTCGGTCTTTATGCTCGAAAAGATCTTCTCGGACGCAGGATATAAAACCGGACTTCTCGGCACAGTCAAAAATATGTGGTGCGGAAAGGTGCGCGAGGCGGCAATGACTACCCCCGTACCCGAGGACCTCTACGAAATGTTTGCCGAAATGAGAGACGAGGGAGTTGAGTATCTCTTTATGGAGGTATCCTCACATTCGCTCTCGCTCGGAAGAGTTGCTCCCCTTGAATTTGAGCTTGGAATATACACGAATCTCACTCCCGAGCATCTCGATTTCCATATTGATATGGACTCCTATGCCGCGGTCAAGGAAACACTCTTTGAAAAATCGAAGATAGGACTTTTCTGTGCCGATAACGAGTACACGCTCGCGGCATCTGAAAAGAATATCTGCAAAAGCTATACCTTCGGTATAGATAACCCTGCCGATTTCAAGGCGGAAAACGTTGACTTCTCGTCTGTTTCGGGAATAACTTACAGCCTTGCTACTCCGTGCGAGTCGCTCGAAATAAATAGCTCGGTTGCAGGAAAATTCAGCGTTTATAATACTATGGGCGCTGTTTCGGCGGCACTTCTTATGGGACTTGATAAGGAGTCTGTCGCAAGATCTATCGCAGATTTTGCCGGAGTTCCGGGAAGAATTGAAAGACTCACCCCGATGGACACCCCCTTCTCGGTCTTTTCGGACTACGCGCACTCACCCGATGCGCTCGAGAACATTCTTAATACGCTTATAAACAGTAAAAGGGAAGATCAGAAGCTCACGGTACTTTTTGGCTGCGGTGGAGACAGAGACCGCACCAAGCGTCCCGTAATGGGCAAAATTGCCACCGAGCTTGCCGATCTTGCTATAATCACCAGCGACAACTCGCGTAGCGAGGAGCCGATGGATATAATAAACGAGATACTTTCGGGTGTCGAAAAGGACAATTATAAGGTGATCTGCTCGCGAAGAGAGGCGATAGCCTACGCGGTCGAAAACGCAGTTGAGGGCGAGATAATCCTCGTCGCAGGCAAGGGTCACGAAAATTACGAAATAACGAAGGACGGAAAGCACCCCTTTGATGAAAAGGGCGAGGTCTTTAAGGCTCTTGAAAAAAGGAATTTCAAATAAAATCTTTGTGTGATCTGTTTTCGGAAAGGAAAATATTATGGTAGCTGACGTTAAAGGAAAACTGCTTTTAAACGAGATAGCCGATATGGCAAAGGGAACTCTTATCGGAGATACTGCCGCTGATATCGAGATAAAGACGGTGACCACCGACTCGCGAGTCAAGGTGAACGCCGGACTTTTCGTCGCGCTCGTCGGAGAAAAATTCGACGGACACGACTACGTCGGAAAGGCGTTTGATAACGGAGCCGTCTGCGCGATAGTTGACAGAATCCCCGAAAATACGGGAGAAAACTGCTATATTCTCGTTAGCGATACGAGAGTTGCGCTCGGCAATCTCGCAAAGGGATTCAAGGATAAGATGAGTCCTCTCACGGTTGCAGTTACGGGCAGTATCGGAAAAACGACTACCAAGGAATTTATCTACGCGGTCCTCAGCGAGAAATATAAAACTCTCAAGACCGAGGGCAATTTCAATAACGATATAGGACTCCCGATGACCCTTCTCGGACTCTCGCCCGAAAACGACGCGGCGGTTCTCGAAATGGGAATGAGCCATTTCGGTGAGATAGAATATCTTTCGTCGATAGCATCGCCGAATATCGCGGTGGTTACCAATATCGGACGCTCGCACATCGAAAATCTCGGCTCGCGAGAGGGAATACGCGACGCAAAGCTTGAAATCAGAAAGGGAATGCCGCGCGACGGCGTTCTCATACTCAACGGAGACGAGCCTCTTTTAGAGGACGTTGCAGGTGCAGTTTACGTCGGTGAGAACAAATCGTGTGACTGTGTTATAGAAAATATCATCGAGGGCGAAAACGGAAGCGCATTCGACCTTGAATGTAATGGCGAGCGTGTCGAGAGCATCATCGTTCCCGTAATCGGACGCCATAACGTAATGAACGCCGCGTTTGCTTTTGCAGTCGGCATCTTTGCAGGACTCGGCGAGTTTGAGATACGTCGCGGACTTATGAACTTTAAAAATACGGGAATGAGACAGAATATTTATGAAGCTCATAACCGTACGATAATTGCAGACTGCTATAACGCATCTCCCGAATCGGTAAAGGCGTCTCTTAAAGTGCTTTCGACTGTTGCGGAGCGTAAAAGTGCCCGTAAGATCGCCGTTCTCGGTGATATGAAGGAGCTTGGAAGCTACTCTGCCGAGGCGCATATAGAGGTCGGATACGAGGCGGCAAGAGTCGGCGTTGACACCCTTTTCACGGTCGGTGAGCTTGCGACGGATATCGCGGGCGCGGCAGAGTCCTCGGTAAAGGACATCTTCACCTTCGTAAATACCGACTATAAGGAGATCGCTGAGACTATAATGAAAAACACCCGTGAGGGAGACGTAATTCTTTTCAAGGCAAGCCGTGCTATGGCGTTTGAAAAGATAATTGAAAATCTCGGATAAAGAGGAGAAAATAAAATGCTTGCAACCTTTCTTATAACTGTAATAGTAACGTTCGCGCTGACGGCAATCTTTTCAAGAATACTGATTCCCAAGCTTAAAAGCCTCAAGGTGGGACAGAAGATACTTGATATCGGTCCGAGATGGCATAAGAACAAAGAGGGAACACCCACGATGGGAGGACTTGCATTTATCGGTGCAAATATCATCGTTTTTGCGCTCGCAATTCTCGGACTCACCCTTTTCGGAAAGGGCGTGCCGAATCTCCGGGCAACTCTCATCTGCTTCCTTTTTGCGCTCTTGAGCGGACTTATCGGTATAATTGACGATAGAGCCAAGATCTTCAAAAAGCAGAATCAGGGACTTACCGCACCGCAGAAATATCTGCTCCAGCTTGTCTCTGCAGGACTTTTCCTCTTCTTTATGACTCTTTGCGGAGCGATCACCACCGAGATCTATATTCCCTTTGTTGATAAGATAGTTGACCTTAGCTGGTTCTACTACGTTTTCTCGCTTATACTTATCACAGGATTTGTAAACAGCGTAAATCTCACCGACGGACTTGACGGACTCGCATCGAGCGTTACCTTCGTGGTTGCGGGATTTTTCGCAGTTGCAGCCTTTGCAAGTGCATCGCTTGAGCTGTCTGTTTTTTCGGCTCTTACTATCGGCGCAACACTCGGATTTCTCGTTTACAACTTCTATCCCGCAAAGATATTTATGGGAGATACAGGCTCTCTCTATCTCGGCGGTATGGTCGTTGCGATGGCGTATCTGCTCGGAAATCCGATGATAATATTCCTTGTCGGAATAATCTACCTCGCAGAGAGCTTCTCGGTAATTCTGCAGGTCGGATACTTTAGACTTACACACGGAAAGCGTCTTTTCAAGATGTCTCCGATTCACCACCACTTTGAAAAATGCTCTTGGAGCGAGATCAAGATCGTATTCGTTTTCTCGGTAATCACTCTTATTTTCTGCATTCTCGCGTGGTTTGGACTTGATATTCCGAGATAAATGTAATATAATGTAAATAAAGAAAATAATACGAAAGGGGACGCGATATGAAAAAGATGGGTATTTTCAGAAAAAAGAAAAAAGAAAAAAGCAGTATGCTGCCCGAAGCGGTGACTGAAAGCCGCGCGCTTGACAGCGTTCCCGAAAAAAAGAAAAAAGAGGTAAAGGCGCCCGACGTTGGCTCGGGAGTATATACCTACATTCACGGCATCGACGTTCCGATGCTGATAATCATTCTGCTTCTTTCTCTGTGCGGACTCGTTATGGTCTATTCGTCGAGCTACGTTTACGCTCTTACCTACGTCGGAAACAGCGCGCACTTTGCAATAAAGCAGGCAAAGGTTCTGGCGCTCGGACTTGCAGGAATGTTTGCAATCAGCGCGCTGAACAGAAAATGGCTTATTCACTGCGTTTATTTCGTTTTCGCCGCAGCGATAGTCACCCTTTTCTGGGTGCTTATTTTCGGTGTTACCGAGGGAGACGCAAAAAGATGGATCTATATCGGAGGCTTTTCATTCCAGCCGTCAGAGCTTATGAAGGCGGCGCTCATTCTCATAATAGCACGTCTTTCCTATGAATTCAGAGAAGCAATAGGTAAAAATAAGGGTGTAAAGAGGAAATTCTGGAAATCGACTCTTCTCGGCTTCGTGCTTCCTATGGTAATTACAGGAATTGCCTGCCTGCTCGTTCTTCTCGAAAAGCACCTTTCGGGAACGATAATTCTTTTTCTTATCGGATACGTAATGCTGTGGGCAAACGGCTCTCCGAAGATCTGGCCGATCATCATAGGCGTTCTTATCGGACTTGTCGTTGGCGGCGTAATATTTGCGGTAATGAACTATCCCGAGGAGGTAAAGGCGGCAGTCCCCGACTATATGTTTACACGTGTGGATAGCTGGCTCAATCCCGAAAATTATAGCGCGCAAAACGAGCTGTGGCAGACGCTTCAGGGTAAGATCGCGATAGGCTCGGGAGGATTTTTCGGACGCGGCTTCGGTCAGAGTCTGCAAAAGCACCTCTTCGTTTCGATGCCTCAGAACGACTTTATCTTCGCTATCGTCTGCGAGGAATTCGGATTTATCGGAGCGCTCGGCGTTATCTCGCTTTATCTTGCGTTCGTCATTCGCGGAATTCATATCGCAAGAAACGCGCCTGACGTATTCTGCTCGCTCACCGCGTTCGGAATATCGGCGCACGTCGGATTTCAGGCTTTTCTGAATATGGCGGTAGTTATGGGAATTTTGCCGAATACGGGAATTTCTCTCCCATTCTTCAGCGCGGGAGGATCATCGCTTATCTTCCTCTTTGCAGAGGTGGGAATACTGCTTTGCATCTCAAAATACACACCCGTTTACGAAGGCTCGGGCAGATCGAAAAGGGTTAAAAGACAAATCGAAAGGTAAGATCATCTATGAAGGTTGTAATGACAGGCGGAGGAACCGCCGGACACGTCAACCCCGCGCTCAGCATCGCGGAGATAATAAAGAAATACGATCCGTCAAGCGAGATCGAGTTCATAGGAACAAAGAAGGGTCTTGAATACAGACTCGTTCCGAGAAAGGGCTATAAGCTTCACAAAATACGTGTTCTCGGAATCAAGAGAAGTCTGCACCCGAGAAACGCGGTGGCGGCAGTTCTCGCCTGCACGTCTTATATAAAGAGCGTTGCGCTTCTTTCTAAGATTAGGCCCGACATCGTTGTCGGTACGGGCGGATACGTTACCTGGCCGGTTGCAAGCGCGGCGGCGAGCCTCGGTATCCCCTGCGCGCTTCACGAAGCGAATGCAGTCCCCGGCTTTGCGGTAAAGATGCTCAGAAACAAGGCAAACGTAGTCTTTGTCAACTTCAAGGAAACAGGGAAGTACCTCGCGTCCTCAAGCGCAGAGGTTATCCATACCGGAATGCCGATAAACGATCTTTTCTATACTCTTAATAAGGAAGAAGCAAAGAAAAAGGTCGGAAACGACGGCAAATATAAGTACACGATCCTCTCGTTCGGCGGATCGCTCGGCGCGGCTCATCTTAACGAGGCGGTGGTTGATTTTATGGAGTCCTACGTCTCAAAGCACCCCGAGATATGCCATATCCACTCGGCAGGCACGAGAAATAACGAGGGCGCGTTCAAGGCGTTTAAGGAAAAGGGACTTGAAAAGTACGAAAACTGTAAGCTCGTTGAATACATATACGATATGCCCGAGCAGATGCTCGCCGCCGATCTCGTTATATGCAGAAGCGGAGCGTCCACTCTCGCAGAGCTTGCCGCAATAGGCAAGGCGTCTGTACTCGTACCCTCGCCGCACGTAACTAACGATCAGCAGTATAAGAACGCAAAGATCCTTGCTAACGAGAATGCGGCAGTCGTTATAAGAGACGCAGAGCTTTCGGCAGAGCGACTTGAAAAGGAGATCGCATCTCTTATGTCTGATCCTAAAAAGCTCGAAGCTATGGGAGAAAACGCAAAGCAGTTCGACGTCAAGGACGGCGACGAGATAATCTTTAAGAAGATAAAAGAACTTTCAAAAACCTGAAAAGGAAGACTAAAAAATGGAGCCAAACGAGGGAAGATATATCCCAACGCCAAAGGATAGGGCGAAAATATTTAGTGCCAAAAGTCGCAGACAAGCATCAAGAATATTTGCAAGAGTTATCTATTTTACGATAGTTGCGCTCGTTCTTGCGGCGATGCTTTTTCTTCTGGCGAAGCTCTTTTTCTCGGTCGAGGATATAATCGTCAATATGACCGTTTACGAGAGTCAGAACTATGACGTGAATACGGTCAAGGAGATAAGCGGAGTTTCCGAGGGAGACGTGCTTTTCTTCACCGATAAGAAGAAAATAGAAGAGAATATCAAGACAAACCTTCCGTTTGTTGATAGCGTAAGTGTGAAAAAGGAATTTCCGAACACGGTCACGATAAATATCGTGGAGGAAAAGGAAAGCTTCTATTTTGAGTACGCGGACAGATATTTCGTCATATCGTCCGACCTCAAGGTCCTTGCATTTTTTGATAGCGAGGAGGCGCTCGTCTCGGCAGACTATTACGATTCGATAATGAGAGTCGAGCTTGACGAGGTAAAAGAGGTCGAGGTCACGAAAACGGTAGTCTTTTTCGACAGTGAGTCGCATAGACGAAGCGAAAAGGTACTTAAAACGGTCGAGTCAAGTCCGCTTTACTCGGAAATAGGCAGCTTTGATATGTCCGAGCTTTACGATCTGAAATTCGTTTACGACTCGCGCATAGACGTTTATTTCGGAAGTCATATAGACTTCGAGAAAAAGCTCGAAAACGTTGAAAAGATCATAGCGATGCAGCCCGGCGGCGTGAAAGGGTATATATACATCTATAACGCAGACGAAGCGCACGTATCGCTCGGTTAAATGTAAAAAAACTGTTAATAATAAGTCGAAAGCATTGAAATATCGTATATTTGACTTTATTATATAATATGTAGCGGAAATTATGCAGTAAAGTGCATTTTGAGGCTAAAAAAGCGTAGAAATCAAAAAATAAGCATAAATAAAGTTTTCGGAGGAATAAGAGAATGACAAACGCAGCATTTGAAAACGTCGGTCTCGGCGTAGAAGAGCAGGAAATCGATTTCACCATCAAGATCAAGGTGATCGGTGTCGGCGGCGGCGGAAACAACGCAGTAAACAGAATGATAGACGCAGGCGTTAAGAACGTAGAGTTCATCGCTATTAACTCGGACAAGGTTGCACTCCAGAAGTCCAAGGCATCTAAGAAGGTTGCTATCGGTGAGAAGCTCACCAAGGGACAGGGCGCAGGCGGAAACCCCGAGGTTGGATGCAAGGCAGCAGAGGAGACCACCGAGGATATCGCAGCATGCCTCAAGGGTGCTGATATGGTATTCATCACCGCAGGTATGGGTGGCGGAACCGGTACCGGTGCAGCTCCCGTTATCGCAAAGCTCGCTCGCGAGATGGGAATACTTACCGTTGCAGTAGTTACCAAGCCTTTTGCATTCGAGCAGAAGAGAAGAATGACTAACGCAGAAGCAGGAATACTTAAGCTCAGCGAAAACGTTGACTCGCTCCTCGTTATCCCCAACGAGAGACTCAAGCAGCTCGCTCAGAACAAGATCACCTTCCTCAACGCATTCGCAGAGGCAGATAACGTTCTCAAGCACGGCGTACAGAGCATCTCCGATCTTATCACCGAGTACGGTGTAATCAACCTTGACTTTGCAGACGTTACCACCGTTATGAAGGATGCCGGCTTTGCTCACATGGGCGTTGGCTCCTCGACCGGTAAGGATAAGGCAGAGGAAGCAGCAAAGCTCGCTATCTCCAGCCCTCTTCTCGAGACCTCTATCTCGGGCGCACACGGAATTCTTGTCAATATCACTGCATCTCCCGACGTTGGACTCGACGAGATGGATATTGCAACCGGCATGATCACTCAGGAGGCTCACCCCGACGCAACCATTATCTGGGGTGCAAATATCGACGAGTCTCTTAACGATGAGATGCGCATTACCGTTATTGCTGCCGGATTTAACGATGATAAGAAGGTAGTAGTAAACGACGCAGCAGAGGCTCCCGCAGCTGAAGCAGCTGAAGAGAGCGGCGACGAAGATTTCGGCGTTCTCGTTGACCTCTTCACCAAGAAGAAGTAAGATAAGCTAAATAAAAACGCTCCCGTTTTCGGGAGCGTTTTTGTCGATATGTCGGCTGTGCCGAATCGATATGCCTTCGGCTCGATATGTTGCCACAGGCAACTCGATATGATATAAA
>JAZSKY010000072.1:0-21671 GCA_045535095.1 Eubacteriales bacterium
TATGAAATATTCCCACCGAAGGACTTTCATAAGTGGGCGGTCATCTGTGAGCATATTATCCGCCACTATAACGAGGGCTGGGCTAACGGATTTTTCTACAATATCAAATATTGGGAGATCTGGAACGAGGCAGATCTTGATAAGGACGACACTCCCGCCAACCTTAAAAGATGCTGGGGAGGAACTGCCGCGCAGTTTTACGAATTTTACAAGACTGCCGCAATATATCTCAAGGATAAATTTCCGCATCTTATGATAGGCGGTCCCGCGCTCGCAAACAATACGGGCGCTTGGCTTGACGATTTTCTTTCCTATATGACAAAGGACGGGAAAAAAGTACCCCTTGATTTCTTCTCATGGCATTGGTACGGCGCAGACCCTAAAAAGCTTACCGCGAGAGCGAAGCTCGTTCGTGAAAAGCTGAATAAGGCAGGATATAGCGACTCGGAAAGCCACCTCAACGAGTGGAACTACGTTAAAAGCTGGGGCGAGGGCTGGATAGACAGCATCAAGACAATGATATCAATGAAGGGCTCTGCCTTCAACGTGGCTTGTATGTGCGAGGGACAAAGAGCAGGCGTTGATATGATGATGTATTACGATGCATCTCCTTGCGCTATGAACGGTCTCTGGGACTTCTACACGTGGTATCCGATAAAGGGATACTGGTCTATATACGCCTTTGCAGACCTTTACGACCTCGGTACAGAGGTCTTCAGCGAGAGTGACGATAAGGATATCTATCTGAGCGCCGCAAAGGACGAAAAGGGAAATAAGGCGGTACTTATCTCCTACTTTACAGACGAGGATAATCAGGCGGAAAAGAGCATTTCGATAGAGCTTGACGGCTACGAAAACTCAGAAAGCGATATTTACCTCGTTGACGCAAACCACGATTATACCGTAGTAGAAAGCAAAAAGGGAAGCACATTCACGCTTACGCTCTCCCCGAATACCTTTGTTATGATCAAGAGTAAATAAAGAAAAAGCAATTCACTTGAACTGCTTTTTTCGTATCTTTGCCTTTACTCTTGACAAATTAAAGGATAGGTGGTATAATAATTTTGCCAAACAAAACTTAATATTTAAGTACGAAAGAAAACTCGCTATTTTTTAGGGGGGTTCTTTACCCATTTTCTTGTTTCAGCTAATTTGAATTTGGTAAAAACGCAAATTCCGCTTTAGTTGAAACAAGGGGTTTTCTTTGTGCTGCTTAAGTTTTGTTTGGCGACAATTGGAGTTTGCGTTTTTCGGTGCGCTGACTTCGGTTGGCGCACTTTTTATTTTGGAGGAAAAAATGAAAAAACTGAAGTATTTAATTCCGATCATTCTTTCGCTTGCCGTTCTTGTAACGATCTTCGTCATTTCGCAGATACCTGCGAAGGCGGCGGTCGTGTCGGGCACTTTCGGAGCCTCAGGTGATAACCTCACTTGGGAACTTGATAACGAAACCTATACTCTTACTATTTCGGGAAGCGGTCCTATGTACTATTATGGGTATGATGACGATCAACCTTGGTATGAGTACCGAAGCGTTATTAAATCGGTAAGGATAACTGATGGTGTAACGAGCATTGGTGGTTATGCGTTCAGTTGGTGTTCCAACCTCACGAGCATAACTATCCCCGATAGTGTAACGAGCATTGGTGAAGGAGCGTTCGAGGGTTGCAGTGGTCTTACAAGTATAACGGTGGAGAGCGGAAATACAAAATATCACAGTAGTGGAAACTGCCTTATTGCAACGTTTAGTAAAACTTTGATTTTAGGTTGTAACAACAGCATTATTCCTGCTGATGGTAGTGTAGCAAGCATTGTTGAGAGGGCGTTCGACGTTTGCAGTGGTCTCACGAGCATAACTATCCCCAGTAGCGTAATGAGCATCGGTGAGTCGGCGTTCGTTGGTTGTTCCAACCTCACAAAGGTGTATATTTCTTCTCCGAGCATTGTGGCAGAACTCACTTCGAGCAACGAGTGTGGTGAGCTGATTTACAGAGCAACGGCAATATTGATAGATAGTGCTATAACAAGCGTTCCAAATTATATTACAACAAATTATCCTTATACCTCAAACATAACCGAAGACGGCGTTACATATACGGCGTACACTGAGTCAAAATGCACGTTCGGTCACGATTACGGCGAGGAATGGACATCAAATTATAGTCAGCACTATCACAAATGCAAAAACTGTAATTCTACCATAGACAGAGCAGCTCACAGTTATGACAACAGTTGTGATACCTCGTGCAATATCTGCGGATATACACGCACAATTACTCATAACTACTATGACAACTGGTTAAAGGGTCAAACTCTGCATTGGTATGAATGTTCTATCTGTGGTTTTAGAAAAGACGAATCAACCCATGATTACAACAATAACTGCGATACTACTTGCAATACTTGCGGTTACACTCGCACGATAACTCACAGTTATAGCACCGAATGGTCGAGTGATGTAAACAATCACTGGAAAGAGTGTTCTTGCGGTGACAAAAAAGATATTGGAGATCACATTTACGACAATACCTGCGATACAGAATGTAACACCTGCGGATATATTCGTACTATAACGCACAACTATAAAACCACTTGGTCAAGCGATACAAATACCCACTGGCACGAGTGTTCTGTTTGCCACGTCAAGAAGGACGAGGCAACGCACACCTTTGATACCTCGTGTGATACGGAATGTAACGTCTGCGGTTATACACGCACCGTAACACATAATTATAGACCCTCTTGGTCAAACGACGAGAACACGCATTGGCACGAGTGCTCGATCTGCGGAGATAAAAAGGACGAGGCAAACCACGCGCCCGGTGCACCCGCAACAGAATATGCGGCACAGCTTTGTACGGTGTGTCAGTACGTTATCGAGTCGGCACTTGGACATACGCACAAATACAGCGACGAATGGACTTTTAACAGAGACGCACATTGGTATGCATGTTCGGGTTGCAGTGACAAAAAAGATGTTGGTGATCACATTTACGACAACACCTGCGATACTACCTGCAACACCTGCGGTTATATTCGCACGATAACGCATACCTACAACACCGTATGGTCTAAAAACGATACACATCACTGGTACGAGTGCTCGGTTTGTCACGTTAAGAAGGACGAAACAACGCACGTTTACGACAACGCCTGTGATACCGTCTGCAACACCTGCGGACATAACCGTGTAACTACACACAGATACGATAACGCTTGCGACGTGTCTTGTAATATCTGCGGTGATATTCGCACAATAACCCATAGCTATAAATCCTCTTGGTCAAAGGATAAAAACACGCACCGGCATGAGTGCTCTGTATGCCACGTCAAAAAGGACGAAGCAAGCCATACTCACGGCGCACCCGCAACCGAGACAGAGGATCAGGTATGTACGGTCTGCTCGTACGTTATAGCTACGGCGCTCGGACATACTCACACCTATAACGGCGAATGGGAAAAAGACGGCAATAATCACTGGAAAGAGTGCAACTGCGGCGAGAAATCGTCTGTTTCGGCACATACTTGGGACAGTGGCGTTGTAACTCACGAGCCGAGCGTTGAGCTTGAGGGCGAAAAGACCTTCACTTGTACCGTTTGCTTTGCGACAAAGACCGAGGCGATAGACAAGCTCGATCCCCCTGCAGATGAACCGAATGATCCCGAAACTCCCGAAGAACCCGATAATTCCGAAACCCCTTCGGACGACAAGCAGGAGAGTGGAAGCAAGGACGAGTCAAGCACTCCGTCCGATACCACAAACACTCCCACCGCTCCCGAAGAAAGCAAAGATTCAAACACCGTTATAATAATTATAGCGGCAGTTGCAGTTATCGCTTGCGGCGGTATGGCGGTTGCTATGGTAGTAATTCTCAAAAAGAAAAAATAAAAGCTAAAGAGCAGTTCGTTTGAACTGCTCTTTTCATATTTGAGGCTTCTCCTTGATGGAGAAGCTCCGCCGTTAGGCGGTGATGAGGTGAACCCCGTTGACTAAAACTTACACACTTAAATATAGCCACTCAGAGATCACCTCATCCGTCTTGCCTTCGGTGCCACCGTCTCGCCGCAGCTCGGTCACGCTCGGGCTCTGACACCACACTGTGGTGTCATTCACTCCCCTCGCGCCGCTTCGCTACCCATCAAGGGGAAGGCTTACGCTGTCACATTATTTAAGAAATCCGTCGATTATCTTTCTTTCGGCTTCCTCTTCGCTGAGACCGAGAGAGCAGAGCTTGATTATCTGCTCGCCCGCTATCTTTCCGATAGCCGCCTCGTGAATGAGGGATGCCTCCTTGGATTCTGCAACGAGCGACGGGGTAGCGTCAACTCGTCCGTTATCGGAAAGGATCGCATCGCACTCGGAATGTCCTGTGCAGCGCGTTTTTCCGATGATCTTCGAGGTGTATCCCTGGTAGGAATTTCCCTTGGCTACCGAACGGGAAACGATGTCAACTCCGCTGTCCTCACCCTCAAGTGTTACCTCGAAATCGGTGATTGCCTCCTCGTTTCTGTCGGTCATTATTCTCTCGCGGACAAGGAGCTTCGCCTTGTCTGCAAGCGTTGCCTTGGTCTTTCTGTTGGAATAGTCAACACCGCCGATCTGAAGGGTGTCTATTGTGAGGGTTGCGCCTTCAGCGAGCGTCATTTCGGTTACGGGATCGATCTTTCTCTCGCCCGAGCCTTCGCCCTCGCCGATATGCTTTTCAACGTATAGAACCTTCGAATTTTTCTCAAGGAAGAATCTGTGAATACCGTTGTGGAGCGATTCCTTGTCGCTGTCGGTGTGGACTGCACAGCCCGCAATTATCGTTACGTCAGAATTTTCGCCGATGTAGAAATCATTGTAAACGAGGTCGTTTACGCCCGATTTTGTAAGGCAAGCAGGGATATAAACCGTCTCGCTCTTGGTGTTCGGCTTTACCTTGATCTCGATACCGGAGCGGTCAAAAAGAGGCTCTATCGAGACGTTTTTGGTCGATTTGCGTCCCACGCACTCTCCGTCCTCGCGGATGTTGTACGAAGCCTTTTCGAGTCCGTCATAGTCGGCAATTATTTTAAGCATTTTTTCTGTGACTTTATTCATACTCTCTTAACGCTCCTTCCTTTGGGGCATGCGCACGATTCCTTGTTCTCCATGCGCAGAAGGGGAAGTATCTCGTCGGGAGTGCCGATTGCCTCGACCTTGCCGGCAGCCACGAGAATTATCTCGTCTGCAGTCTCAAGAAGACGCTCCTGATGCGAAATAATGACCTGAGAGCGGCGCTTGTCCGTTCTCATGGAATCGAGTACCCCGATAAGCTCTCTGAAACTCCAGAGGTCGATACCCGCCTCAGGCTCATCGAAGATGCTGAGCAGGGACTTGTCTCCTCTTGCAAGCACGCTTGCGATCTCGATACGCTTCATCTCTCCACCCGAAAGACTCTTAGTAAGCTCGCGGCTGATGTAGTCGCGCTTGCAGAGTCCTACCGTGTCAAGAAGCTCCTTGCACTCGTTCTCGGAAAGCTCGCGGCCTGCCGCAAGATTTAAAAGATCGCGTACTGTAAAGCCCTTGAATGTTACGGGGATCTGGAATCCGTAGCTGATACCGAGATTTGCTCTCTCGCTTATCGAAAGATCGGTGATGTCTTTTCCGTTGAATATGATATTTCCCGAGGTCGCCTTTTCGATACCGACGATAAGCTTTGCAAGGGTAGTCTTGCCGCCGCCGTTAGGTCCGGTTATAGCGATCATTTTGCCGTCGGGTATTTCAAGCGAAATGTTGTCGGTTATATTTTTACCGTTCGGGAGTGTGAACGTTATGTTTTTAAGTTCAAGCATTCTGTTAAACGTCCTTTCTTTTGTTTGTATTTTTAGCATAAAGCGGATATAGTCTTATAAATATATCACATTACATAATAACATAGCGGAGTGATTTTGTCAAGTGGAAAATGATAACTCTGAAAATATACTTATACTTGACAACTGTGCGTGTTTATGGTACAATATTTGCAGAGGTGATGGCTGCGTGCTATGTTGGTGCTCCCGCGCTTGCCGGACTACTACCCACCATTGGGAATTATGCGACTGTGTCGGTATCTTGATTGCCGGTGTAAAATCAACTTGCTATTTGACATGGAAAATGTCAGCCGATTAGAAAGTGAGTGAAACATATGACACGAACAAAAAAGTATATGCAGGTAATATTGGTTTTTGTTGGTTTTATCACTATACTTAGTAGTACTTCTTGTTCTTTTCAAAAGAAAGACTTCTATATTTTTGAAGATATATCTGACTGTGAGAATATTACCGAGCATCTTGAAGATGAAACTAAATTAGAAATATATGACACCCCCGAAAAAGACCCTGCACTAAAAGATATAGAATATAAGAGTTTTTATGCCGCAAGATACAAGTCTCGGAAAATGGATTTTGAAATCTTCGCATATGAGTTTAAAAACGCCGAAGATTTAGAAGAATATTGCACAAACAAAGATGAGTGCTATGAGTCTTACGGCATTAAATCTCAAGGCTTGTTCTACACATTCATATATGTTGCAGATGAAAATCGAGCATACTCTTTATATACAAACACGTTTGATGATAAAGAAGTTAAGGAGATTTTAGAAAAAACCTTTTCAATCAAAAAGTAATTTTATCCTGCAATGAAAACAAAACCGCTCTTTCGAGCGGCTTTGTTGTTTATACGTGCTCTGCGAGTGCGTAATCATACTATACGCTAAAAACATTTTCAAAAACACACCACTTTTCCGCAAAACGCGCGCTATTTCTTCTTTCTCTCCGTACTAAGTTTCTCGCGCACTATCTGTCTTTTCAGCGCCTTCCACGAGAATGGACGGACGGGGTAAAGATAGCTCGTCTTTTTCGTGACCGTATGGTTGTGCGCAATAAGGAAAATCGTAAATCCAAAGCCGAGAAACAGACCTGCGGCGTTCAGAATACGGGTTAAAATTATCGTCACTATGCGGCAGAATTTGAAGGCGTATCCAAGCTCAAACGACGGCTGGGTAAAGTTCGATATGGCCACCACCGACATATAAAGTATCACCTCGGGAGAAAGCCACCCCGCGTTTACCGAAAAGTCGCCGATTATAAGTCCTGCCACGATACCGATAGATCCGTTCATCATGCTCGGCGTGTTCACCGATGCAAGCTTTATCGCATCAAGGACTATCTCGATAAATATTATCTGCGCGAGTATGGGCAGTCCCTCTTTTGAAGGTAGCATAAATTCAAAATATTTCGGCAATATCTCGGGATTTCTCACGAAAAAATACCATATCGGCATAATAAAAAGCGAGGTTGCAAATATCGTCATACGCAGTATTCTGAAATAGCTTCCGATAGACGGCGGAAAGTAAAAATCGTCGCACTCCTGCAAAAAATCTATAAAGGAGGAGGGAAGTATCATAGCCATCGGAGAATTGTCGCAGAGAATGATAATACTGCCCTCAAGGAGCATAGCACACGCGGCGTCGGGACGCTCGGTGAAGCGAAAACGGGGAAAGGGGTTATACCATTTCGATTTTATCAGGCACTCCGCAAGCGACTCCTGTCCCATAGAAAGCGCATCTACCTTTATTTCGCTTATCTTCTTTTCAAGGTCGCGCGTAAGCTTTTCGGGAGCGCGTCCCTTGATATAGCAGACCTGAACGGCAGTCGGGGCGAAATCTCCTACCGAAAAGCGCTTCATAACGAGATCCTTATTTTTGATGTTTTTCCTTATAAGCGCGCTGTTTTCCTTCAGATTTTCAAGAAAACCCTCTCTCGGTCCGCGCAGAACGTGATCGTTTTCGGGCTCGGATAAGGACCTTGTCGGAATACTTTTCGTGTCGCAGACTATCGCCCTTGAGTAGCCGTCCACGATAAGCACCGAGTCGCCCATGAATACGTCGAGCGCGATAGAATCTACGTCATCAGACAGCTTTGACGATGCAACGCGTGCGTAATTTTTGGCAAATATTTCGGCACTTTCCTCATAGGACGCTGTTAGAAATCCGTCAACGAGACGCTCTGCAAGGCTGTCGTTTGTCAGACAAAAAATGTAGTAATAGTACGCTTTTTTGCCTCCTATATCAAGCTCGCGGCGCACTACGTCGTACGATACTCCGTATCCGAGAGCCTCCTCAAGCATAGCGGCATTTTGCGAAAAGTCCTCGCACATTTTCATTAAAAATACTCCTTCGACTCATTTTTCACGATTATTGACCGAAATTTTGATATGTTTACAAAATATATATTTAAAACGGCTAAAAATGTGATATAATTTGTTTAAATAAGTGCTTGGAGACTTGATTATGGATAGAAAAACGCCGAATACGATCGAAAAGATAGCTATCGTCGCAGTTCTTTTAATTGCGGCGGTCTTTCTCGTGCTTCTGACCTACAAGGGAAACGATAGCGTGGCGGCAGAATTCGTCTATTCGGTCAAGGAGGACGGATACGCCTCTATCGAGGGCTATACCGGTGACCAAACTGTGCTTGAAATACCCGAAAAAGTCGGCGAAAACGGCGAATATACGGTCAAATATATCCATACCGACGCATTTGCAAACGATACCGTACTCAAAAAGGTAGTGCTTCCGGATAGCGTAGAGGTAATAGGGAAGGGCGCGTTCAACGGTTGCGTAAATCTGAAAGAGGTAGTTCTTTCCGAAAATCTCTCCGAGATCGGATACGCCGCATTCTTCGGATGCGAAAAGCTTAGAAATATCGAGCTTCCCGAGTCGATTAAAAAGATAGACGCAGACGCTTTCGGTGACTGCAAGCGTCTTCGTGATCTCTATATCCCCCAGTCCTGCGAGGAGATCGGCACAGATGCCTTCCTCGGCTGCGAGAATCTCATTCTCGACTGCTCGGATAATGCACTTGCAAAGGACGTTGCAGCTCAGTACCGTATTCCTACGTCATTTGAGGAAAGCGCACAGAGTACGCTTATAAAAGCAGGAGTGCTGTCTCTTCTCGTTATTATTCTTGTCTTTTCTCTCTATGCGACAGTGAGAAGCGTGCGAAATAAGAAAAATATTTTGAAATAAATAACGATTTTCGCTTGACAAAGAGGATAAAATGTGATATTATCAACGGGTAGTCTTACAAAGGCTACCCATAAATTCGCGGGTGTGTGCAGAAAAAATTCCGCCACTTCCGCTTCATAAATTTGCGGGCGTGGCGGAATTGGCAGACGCGTAAGATTCAGGTTCTTATGATCGCAAGGTTGTGCAGGTTCAAGTCCTGTCGCCCGCACCATCGGAAGCCTTGAAAACACTACGTTTTCGAGCCTTTTCTCTTTTGAATTTTCTTGGCAGACACGTAACAAATGTTTACTTGTACTATGATACAACACTTGACTTTTTTATAAAATATGGTATAATTACTTAAAGCAAAATCCCACATTAGAGGTGCCGAATGAAAAATCGCAAACCCATAATAATACTTACATTGTTAATCGTAGCAGTGATTGTATTTTCAATCGTTAGTAATATTTTACAAGACAAACCGCTTCTGTTTGGCGATATGTGGAGAGATACACCTGAAGAAGCATTTGAGTATGCTATGAACAATATACCTGCACATCATGTTGAGGAAGCCAAAGATACATATAAAATCCGGACGTTGATTGATATTATGAAATATGACAATGATTGGTATTATCTATATATTTCAGAAGCAAATACTTTTACAGTAACACAGTGTTCGTACGATTCTGATAAAGATAAGTGGGCTTGTGTTTATGCCGTAGGATATCAATATGATAAGGATATTGAACTGGTTGCATTTGAGGGAAGTATGTTTGATTTATGGGAATGCAATGACATCTCATATTTTTATGACATCGGTAAAGAGCATAACGCTGTATTTGCTTTTTTGGAAACAGGCGTAGCTGTTGATTTCTTTTTCAATGATATAAAAACAAATGTTCGCACCTATACCTTTGAGGAAAACGGAAAAACATACTCCATTGATTGCTTTTATATTAATGAATTTCCCAAAGATATTGAGAAAAAAGATGTTTATTTAGAATATACATATTATACAGATTAGAATTGTGATACAAAACCTTTCACTGAGGTGACGTTACCATCAGGTTCTTATGATCGCAAGGTTGTGCAGGTTCAAGTCCTGTTGCTCGCATAAAAATACGTAGAGCCTCGCTCTTACCCTCGATGCCGATGGACTCAAGGTCGCCGTCAACCGTGTAGGTGGTCTTGTGACCGCGAGCATCGGTTTCCTCAACGAGGTTGTTGCCTGAATCGTCGATGGGATACATCTGGGTTAGTATTTTCGCTGGAACTTTGAAAATGCATGGAAAAACTCGGCACAGGTTTGAAAATTCATCCTGTGCCGAGAAAACAATTATTTAGTCTATGTGTTCAGTATAGTAGACATTAATATCTGCATAATTTTCTACATTTTTCGGTCGGTTTGCATAGAAATAATCAATAAAATACGTTTTCCCGTTTTCTTCAAACGTATATACTTTTACATCAGCTTTTACATCATTGACGTAATATGATTCGGCAATTCCTGTTTCCATAAATCCAAAAACCGTAGATTTATCATTTGTAAAATAGTGGTGGGGACCGCCCCATAAAGACACTTTAAAATCATAGTCTCCGCTTATTTCTATATTTTCATCATAAGGATACACATATAGACCGAAATCATGCCATTTTTCTTTTTCATCGTCATATACCATACCCCAAACAGAGAAAGAATTTGCTTCAGAAATGTATATGTAATACAATTCATTTTCAAAACGTATTTCGTCTATCAACGTTTTTATTTTATAGCAACCAACTTTTCCTTCTTGATGATTGTCATACAGCTTTTGTATTTCAAATTCTATTACATCTTCCGGAGAATCCTGCCAACCACGACCTGTCAAGACTACACCATATTTTGAAATGGATTTTACTACTGGCATTACAATAAACACAATCAATAGTAGGATTATGCAAATAACAACAATTGTTTTTTTATTTGGTTTCATAGAATTCTCCTTAAATTATGCTGGTTTAAGTTGCAGAGGTCAACAATCTATTCTCATATATATAATTGTACTCTTTTTCCCTAGTAATGTCAATACTTCTGACAACATTTCCAATTGAATCGTAGACATATTTGTATCGAGCAATTTCGACATTATCCTTGCTGTTCCATGTTTCTGAAACAATTTGACCTATACTGTTGTACGATACTTTCATAAAATCACCGTTGGCATAGGTGATTTTCTTAATTCTGCATTACCATTTTTGTAATAACAAGAAATAAGATTTTCAGGTTTGTTATAAATGCCTATGGACTCGAGATTATGAAAAGGATTATATGAAAAAGTATATTTCATTTTGCGCTTACCGCTGTAAATACAGACGGCGCAGAAAGCGAAAGAACACTTTGCTACTATAATCCTTGATCAGATAAAAAACAATAAAAAGACCGACCTTTGTCGGTCTTTTTGTATGGTAGTTCTGTATCTGCGTAGAATACACAAAAAATAAAAAAGACGAAGCAATTTGCTTCGTCTTTTCAGCGTACCCTGGGGGATTCGAACCCTCGACCTACTGCTTAGAAGGCAGTTGCTCTATCCGGCTGAGCTAAGGGTACATATAGAATTATTTTCAAAATTTGAGCCGCACCGTTAGTGCGGCTCTATTTTGTTGTAAAGCGGGTGATGGGAATCGAACCCACATAGCCAGCTTGGAAGGCTGGAGCTCTACCACTGAGCTACACCCGCGAACGAACTGCTTCATTATAATACCACAAGTGTTTTGATTTGTCAATACCTTTTTTAACAAAAAAATAAAGTTTTTTCTATTCTTTTTGTGTATTTTTTCAAAAGAGTATAATTAAACATAAATTTTCGGTTGACAAGCGGTAAAACAGGTGTTATAATTAAGGAGTACGCGGCGTTTTACACAGTTTACGCCATTAAAACAAGGAGAATTAAAATGAAAGAATTTTATCCCATTACTATCGCAGGACTGAAAAGAGAGCTTAAGCTCTGTCCGCTTAACGAAAATCTCTATATCGGAGCATTTATAATTATAGGAGATCCCGAGCTTACCGAAAAGTCGGCAGCCGAGCTTCTTAAAAAGGCGCCCGAATACGACTACATTCTTTCGGCAGAATCGAAGGGAATACCGCTCGCACACGAGATGGCGCGTCAGAACGGCGATGCCAGATATATGGTTGCAAGAAAGTCTGTAAAGCTTTATATGAGCGACGTTCTTGACGTTACCGTAAACTCTATAACCACTGCAAAGACTCAGCACCTCTACATAGACGGCGCAGACGCAGAGCTTATGCGCGGCAAGAGAGTTCTTATAGTTGACGACGTTATCTCTACGGGTGAGTCTCTCAAATCGCTTGAGGCGCTCGTTAACGAAACAGGCGCTACCATCGTCGGCAAAATGGCGATACTCGCAGAGGGTGACGCAGCAGAGAGAAACGATATCATCTATCTCGAAAAGCTTCCTCTCTTCGACGGCGAGGGAAACGCTATCTGAGCTTTATAATAAGATAATAAGGACGGGAAATTTATTCCCGTCTTTTTTCTTATAATATAATATTGACAAAGCGTATGTTTTATGGTAAAATTAGATAACTATCCTACAGAGGAAAAAGACAGATGAGTACAGAAAAAATCATTCCCAGAAGCGAATATCCCCGTCCTGACCGAGTAAGAAAGGACTGGCTGTGTCTTAACGGCGAGTGGGACTTTGCCTTAGACGAAAAGGGTATTGGTTTTTCCGAAGAGTGGGAGAGCAGAAAGACTCTTGATACCGTAATTAACGTCCCCTTTGTATATCAGTGCGCTCTTTCGGGCATAAACGATCAGCGCCACAGCGACTATATATGGTATCACCGCACCTTCAGTATTCCCGAAAGTTTTGACGGAAAGCGCGTTATGCTTCATTTCGGCGCGGTTGACTACAAGGCAAGGGTTTACCTTAACGGAGCGTATATCGGTGAGCACGAGGGCGGATACACTCCCTTTGGCTTCGATATAACCTACAACGTAAAGGACAGAAACGCTATATACGATCTCACCGTTTGCTGTGAGGATCGCCTTGACACCGAAATGCCTCGCGGAAAGCAGAGCTTCCGCCCCGAGCCGTTTGCTTGCTGGTACACCCCGTCGAGCGGAATCTGGCAGAGCGTTTGGCTTGAAGCTGTCGGTATGAAATATATTGACGATGTCCGTATCACTCCTGACGTAGATAAAAACTGCGTAAGAGTTGAAGCTACCCTGAGCGAGGTCCCTGAAAACGGAAAGCTTAAGATGAACGTATCCTTTAAGGGTGCTTTTGTTACCTCGCTTGAAATATCGGCAACCTCGCGCAGAATCGACAATACTATCCACCTTCCTCACAGCGGATTTTCACTTGACGGCGTATATCTTTGGGAGCCGGGAAGAGGAAATCTCTATGATCTCGATCTTACTCTGTACGAAAACGGAGCCGAGACCGATGCGCTTTCTACCTATTTCGGTATGCGCAAGATACAGTGCGAGGGTGGCAGAATATATATCAATAACAGACGTCTCTATCAGCGCCTTATTCTCGATCAGGGATACTGGCCTGACGGACTCCTTACCGCTCCGAGCGACGAGGCTCTGAAGCTCGATATTGAGCTTACCCTCAAAATGGGCTACAACGGCGCGAGAAAACATCAGAAGTTTGAGGATCCGAGATACCTTTACTGGGCGGACGTTATGGGACTTCTTCTCTGGGAGGAGCTTCCCAGCGCATATCAGTTTAACGACGTTATGAAGCGTAACTGCTTCAGAGATATGCAGGAGGCAATAAAGCGCGATTACAATCACCCCTGCACGATAACCTGGGTTCCTATGAACGAGTCTTGGGGTATCTACCGTGTAAAGACGAACAGAGAAATGCAGGAATTTACCGATGCGCTCTATTTCCTCATTCATTCTCTCGACCGTACGAGAATAGTATCTACCAACGACGGCTGGGAGCAGTCCGAAACCGATATCGTAACCGTTCACGACTACACCTCCTTTACAAGATATCTCTCGAAGGATTACGATTCTGTTGACGGAATACTCGAGGGTATCCCGAACAAGTCGAGAACGATCGTCTGCGACAACTACGATCTCTCGGGCAAGCCGATACTTATGACCGAGTACGGCGGAATTGCCTTTGCCAAGGATAAGGAAGGCGAAAATTGGGGCTACGGAAACGCGGTCACCGACGAAGAAAAGTTCTTCGAGCGCTTTGACGACATCACGACGGGATTTAAGAATATCGACTATTTCTGCGGTTACTGCTACACTCAACTTACAGATGTTTTCCAAGAGGTAAACGGACTTCTCGATATGGACAGAAATCCGAAGGTCGATCTCGACAGAGTACGCAAAATCAATCTCAAATAATACGAAACACTTTTGAAAGGTGATATAGATATGTCACAGAAAGTAAGAGTTGCAATGATAAGCGCGTGGCACGTCCACGCAATGGGATACGCCAACTATCTTGCGGCACATCCAAATTGTGAAATCGTTGGCGTGTGGGACGATCAAGTCCTGCGCGGCACCGAATGGGCAAGCGATCTCCAGTGCAAATTCTACCATAGATACGAGGATATTTTAAAGAATCCCGAAATCGACGCGGTTGCAATTTGCGCGCCCACCTCAATGCACGCCGATCTTATGATAGACGCAGCAAACGCGAAAAAGCACATTTTCACCGAAAAGGTACTTGCGCTCACGAACAAGGAGGCAAGGGCAATAAGACGCGCTGTGAGAAAGAATAAGGTGCATTTCACCATTTCTTTCCCGCACGAGACCGATAAGTCGATACTCTTTGCAAGACAGCTCGTTTTGGAAGAGAAGCTCGGAAAAATCTCGTATATGCGAGTCAGAAACGTTCATTCGGGCAGTATAAACGACTGGCTCCCGCCTCATTTCTACGATAAGAATACCTGCGGCGGCGGTGCTATGATCGACCTCGGCGCACATCCTATGTACCTTATAAATTGGTTTTTAGGCAGACCGTACGCTATCAGCTCGTCGTTTACCAATATAACCGAGCGTCCGGTTGAGGATAATGCGGTATCTCTGCTCGAATACGAAAACGGTACGATAGCCGTTTCGGAGACGGGATTCGTGTCGGTTGCAGATCCGTATTCGCTTGAAATATCGGGAACAAAGGGATATCTCCGTGCAAGCGGAGGAGTAGTAGTCTATTCCTGTCCCGAGACCGATAACAAGCGTACAGAGGTAAAGGACTTCACTGTAAGCGCACCCGCGCCTCTTGACTACTGGCTTGACAGTATCGTAAACAACACCAAAAACGAGCTTTATTCAATAGATGAAGCATTCACTCTTACAGAAATAATGACCGCCGCGTACAAATCTGCATCAAACGGAAAGAAAACAAAGCTTTAACAAAACAAAAAACACCGCAAAAGCGGTGTTTTTTATATTATCCTATAAAATACTTATCGTCGTTTCCGTGGATAAGACGGGTGTAGAAGCCGTAGTCGATCTCCTTAAGTATAACCTCAAGCTCAAGGTCGGACATAACGGTGTTTCTGCCCTTGGCGTACTGCTCGTCAACCTTTTCTTTCATAGCAACGAGTATAGGATGACGCTTGTCAACCACTCTGTCGCCGTCGAGATGGAAGAAATTGTTGATCCAGTGCGCGATTCCTGCAAGACCGCTGTGCGAGTCGATCGCTACGGTTGCGGGAACTCCGAGAATCGAGGAAGTATCGAAGATATTGTATATCTCCTCGTCCTTGAGAAGTCCGTCTGCGTGGATACCCGCTCTCGTTACGTTGAAGTTTCTTCCAACGAAGGGAGTGCGAGGAGGAATATCGTATCCGATCTCACGCTCAAAATAGCGCGCGATCTCGGTGATTACCGAAAGATCCATTCCGTCGGTCGTGCCGCGAAGGGAAGCGTACTCGATAGCCATAGCCTCAAGAGGACAGTTGCCCGTTCTCTCGCCGATTCCGAGCATAGCGCAGTTGATACCCGAGCAGCCGTAGAGCCAAGCGGTGGAAGCGTTTGTAACTACCTTGTAGAAGTCGTTGTGGCCGTGCCATTCGATCATTTCGGAGGGGATTCCAACGTAGTGCTGGAGACCGTAAATGATACCCTGAACGCTTCTCGGAAGAGCGGCGCCGGGGAAGGATACACCGTATCCGAGAGTGTCGCACGCACGGATCTTGATCGGTACGTCATACTCGCGGCTAAGCTCCATAAGGCGCTCTGCAAAGGGAAGAACGAAGCCGTAGTAGTCTGCTCTCGTTATGTCCTCAAAGTGGCAACGCGGACGAATTCCTGCGTCAAGCACCTTTCTGACGATGCCGAGATATTTCTCCATTGCCTGACCTCTCGTCATCTTCATCTTGTTGTAGATGTGATAGTCAGAGCAGGAAACGAGAACTCCGGTCTCCTTGATTCCGAGCGACTTTACAAGCTCAAAATCGTTGTCGTTTGCTCTTATCCAGCTCGTGATCTCGGGGAATTCAAAGCCAAGCTCCTGACAAGCGCGGATAGCCTCGCGGTCCTTTTCGGTATATACGAAAAATTCGCTCTGACGGATAAGTCCCTTAGGACCTCCAAGCTTGTGAAGAAGGGTGAAGAGATCTACGATCTGCTTAACTGTAAAGGGAGAGGTGGACTGCTGACCGTCACGGAAGGTGGTATCGGTGATCCATATCTCCTTGGGCATATTGATCGGAACTGTTCTGTGGTTGAACGAAACCTTCGGAATACTTGTGTACTCGAAAAGCTCACGGTAAAGATTCGGATTTTCTCTTTCCTGGAGCTGATAGTGATAAGCGGACTGCTCGAGAAGGTTAGTCTCGTCAGAAAATATCAGTTCTCTGGGTTTTGGGATTGTTGACATAATATATTCTCCTTTCGTGTAGAGATAGGTAAAATCTAATCTTACAATAAGTTATTTTATATATTATACACTTTTTCAGGACAAAAATCAAGAGGAAAGCGACTCTTTTTTGCGGTAAAATCCGAAAAAAGAAGCGAAAATAGGCGAACTTTTTATGCATACTACCGATTTTTCAGAAAATTTATATTTTTTTCGATTTTTATCTTGACAAAATATACCCTCTGTGATATACTTTACAAGTCGAGCAAATACGGCATCTTGGAGAGATGGCCGAGTGGTCGAAGGCGCGCGACTGGAAATCGCGTAAGCGCCAAAAACGCTTCGAGGGTTCAAATCCCTCTCTCTCCGTAAACAAAAAACATCACCGTTTGGTGATGTTTTTTGTTTTATGTAACTGCACGATGCAGAACCCCGTAAATTGCAGAGCAATTTACCGTAGCGGGCGGAAAGTAAGGTAACAGGGAATAGTGTACGACGCCCGCATTGGGTTCGTAAATCCCTCTCTCTCCGTAAACAAAAAGCATCACCGTTTGGTGATGTTTTTTGTTTTATGTAGCTGCACGATGCAGAACCCCGTAAATCAGGGAATATCAGCCCTCTCTTGACAAAAATCGTCGATTGTGCTAAAATAAACGAAAGAACTTTGAAGGACCGCTGACAAAACAACTGCTGTCCGTTTTTTGTTTACAGTAGGTACACGGTGATTTTTATGATCAAGAAAAATAAAATATCTTTATCTACAACTCAGATAATTCTCCTCAGCTTCGTTGTAACGATACTCGTCGGCAGTCTGCTGCTGTCCTTACCGATCAGCTCGGCAAACGGAAAAAGCGTGCCGTACATAGACGCGCTGTTTACCGCAACGACGTCAAGTTGTGTTACAGGTCTTGTAACTCTTCCGACCGCCGGCACGTGGAGTCTTTTCGGACAGTGTGTTATCCTTGCTTTGATACAGATCGGCGGACTCGGCGTAATCACGATCATTTCGGGATTTATGCTTATGCTTCACCGAAAAATGGGTGTCGGTGACAGACTTCTCATTCAAGACGCATTCAACCTTAATACAATGGCGGGACTCACAAAATTCATAAGAAGCGTTTTACTCGGCACTCTCATAATAGAGGGTGTCGGAGCGCTCCTTTATATGACTGTTTTCGTTCCCGAATTTGGAGTACGCGGAATATGGATTTCAATTTTCAACTCGGTTTCTGCCTTCTGTAATGCCGGTATCGACGTTATAGGCGAAAGTAGTCTGTGTAACTACGCAACAAACCCGATAATAAACCTCACGACAAGCCTTCTTATTGTCCTCGGAGGACTCGGATATATCGTTTGGTGGGATGTTCTCCGTGTTTTAAAAGATCGCCCCTCGCGAGGCAAAAAGCCCTTCATACACCTCACTTTGCACAGCAAAATAGCAATCAGCGCAACCGTCATACTTATAATACTCGGCGGAATACTGATTTTTATCTGCGAATACAGTAATCCGAAAACTATCGGAAATATGTCGCTTTTTGATAAAATTCAGGTCTCACTCTTCCAGTCGATAACAACGAGAACAGCGGGATTTGCATCAGTTCCGCAAGAAAATCTGACAGGATCGGCATCTATCGTGTCTCTTATTCTGATGGTGATCGGCGGATCTCCTGTCGGTACTGCGGGCGGTGTTAAGACTGTAACCGTTATCGTGCTTCTTTGCTCAGCGTTCTCTACGATCCGAAACCAAAGTCAGACCACGATGTTTAACCGCACGGTATCGTTTGAGTCGATACGCAAGGCAGTAGCGGTAGTTATGATGTTCTCGGTGGTTATGCTGACCTCCATCATCCTTTTGTCGCTTACGACAAACGCGCCTATTATCGACGTTATCTACGAATCTGTCAGCGCAACTGCGACGGTTGGACTTTCAAGAAATCTTACGTCAAGCCTCAACACCCTTGGTAAGCTTGTGGTAATTGCAACTATGTACTTTGGAAGAATCGGTCCTATATCGCTCGCTATTGCTCTCGGCGGCAAGAGCGAAAATCAGAACATCATCTCAGAGCCGATAGAAGAAATAAGTATAGGTTAAAGGAGAATAGCTTTATGAATAACAAATCTTATGCAATTTTCGGTCTCGGAAGATACGGAAGATCGGTAGCGAAGGAGCTTATAAATAACGGTATGGAGGTCATCGCTGTCGATAGCGATCGGAGCATAGTAAACGATGCGGCGGCATATCTTCCTATATGCAAATGCGCGGACGTTACCGATGCAGAGGTGATAGAGCGCCTCGGAATTTCTGAAATAGATACTGTTATTATCTGTATGGCGGGAAATCTTGAAGCGAGCGTCATGGCGGTTACTCTCTGCAAGGAAGCGGGAGTTAAGAACGTAATTGCAAAGTGCGCAAGCGAAATGCACCAGAAAATACTGCTTCGTGTCGGCGCGGATCAGGTCGTTTTCCCCGAGAGTGAATCGGGTGTAAGACTTGCGAAAAATCTGCTCAGCTCGGGATTTATCGATATGATCTCTCTCTCGAAGGATGTCTCGATGATCGAAATCGACGTCAGGGAAGAGTGGCTCGGCAAAAACCTTATAGAGCTTAATCTCCGTAAAAAATACGGCTTCAATATCGTTGCTGTGAAAAAGGGCGAGACCGTCAACGTAAACGTAAATCCGGAGGAGGCTCTCGACCAGGAGACAACTCTTATCGTCATCGCCAATACGTCAAAGCTTGGCAAACTGAAATAAAAAAAGCGGCAGATGCCGCTTTTTTCTTTTAATTATCCTTTTTGTTGCTTTCCTCGTGCCTCTGATGACTGACCCAGTCAAGAAACATTCCGAAGATAAAACCGAGAAGCATCGTGACGAGTATTCCAACTATGTAGGCAACGAGCGTTGCTCCGAAGCTGCCGAAGATATCAAGGAAATATATCGAGTAGTTTCCGTACATATCCATACCGAAATTCGATTTATGGAAGCAGAGATTCAGGAAAATTCCGAATCCGACGGATGCGTAAATAAAGGCAAGTCCTCGCCACACGCTCTTTAATTCAAGCGACACCTTATCGGAAAGTATCAGATAAAATCCGTAAAGCGCCATGATGAGATGGCAGGCGGCTTCGCTGATATGTGTGAACTGCGCTTCCTCGTTATAATTGAGCAGATATTCAGCCTCGGGGCTTACAAAGAGGGCAAGGAACATTCCGAATCCAAGAAAGGCGATCGCGCTGTACGCGTAGTCCTTTACCCACTTATTCATAAACGGAGTCAAAAGTATGACCGTACAAATATAGGGGCTGATATTTTCGAGCGTCATAAACCCGTCCTCAAGCCATCCTCGTTCGTATGCGGCGTAGTTCCAACAGAAGAAGAATATCGCGCTAACGAGTATAAAAAGAGGGTTAATTATCGGTTTTTTCAGCTTTTCACGGAAGAGACACATCAAAAATATCGCCACGAAAAATACTATGGCAAGAATCCACAGCATTTGCGTCATGTGCATTCAGTATCCTCCTGTCAGTCCGACTCTTCTTCGGAATCGTTTGCAACGTAGTTCCACATTACCTGAGCAGTTCCGCTCCACGTTTTGGACCATCCGGTAGGGATCTGATTTGCCGAATAGGAGGTCTTGATGACGAGAGCGCCGCAGCCTGCAAAGGCGTCGGGATCTATTATTCTGACGCTTGACGGGATAACTATTTCCTTAAGATTACTGCATCCCTCGAATGCGTTAGAGCCTATTTTCAGAAGATTATCGCTAAGGACTATCTTTTCAAGCGATATACAGTCCTTGAATGCGCCGCTTTCGATGTGTGTAACGGTATCGGGTATCTCGATCTCGGTAAGATTAGTACAGCCTGAAAATGCGTTTCTTCCTATATGGATAAGTCCGTCAAGGAGATATATCTTCGTTATGTTGGCGCAGTCTGTGAACGCTCCGTCGCGTATTCCAAGCACCTTTTTATCCTCATAGTAGGCACCGAGATATACCTCTCCGTTGATGTACTTATAGGCGCTCAGCACCTCGGCGTAGTTTTGATCCTTCGAGGTGACGTACTCTATACCGCTCGTCGTCTCATATTCCCATACGGCGCTGATTACCATATCCTTGGTAACGCGCTTATAGGAGGAGCTCCACGAGTGCAAATACGCGCCGTCCTTTACGGCAACGGGAGGGGTGGCGTCCTGACCGCGAGTTACGTGCTGCTCAAGAGAGCCGCTGATAAGCGTTCCTCCGTCAAGATCGAACTGAACGATATATGTCTTTTTTCCTGCGAAGAATATCAGCACCAAAAGCACCGCCACTGCCGTAAAAAGTATAGAAAACGTGATTATTATTCTCGATTTTCCTTTTAAATGTTTAAGCATACAGATTCTCCTTTGTGAGTTTCTTTTACCTTATAATTATATCATTTTGTCGTTTTCTTTGGTGAACACTTTGTAAAAAAGAATAGAACGTGATGTTATAAAACTCTTTAGTGCAAAATACTGCAAAAATATTTTATAAAATATCGAAAAATATGCATTTTACTGTTGACAAAGCGAAAATGTTGTGATATAATCTATATCGTTCGTGTGAACAACGCACATATCTGGGTGTGGCGCAGTTGGTAGCGCGCTACCTTGGGGTGGTAGAGGCCGCTGGTTCAAGTCCAGTCACTCAGACCAAAATAACGGATACACCGTAAGGTGTGTCCGTTATTTTTATTTGAATTACTAAATTTGAAGCTCCGACCGAGACCACGCCCCGAGCCGAAGGCGAGGAAGGGGTGGTCGGGGTTCCCCGAAAGTGAGCCTGCGAGGTTTTGG
>JAZSKY010000067.1:0-6229 GCA_045535095.1 Eubacteriales bacterium
TTCATAAAAACCGTATCAATGTCGGTTTCGTATTTGAATATACAGTTTGCATACTTTTCGCACTCGGCAATCAGCTCACTTTTTCCTCGGTCTTGTGTTTTTCCGGCAACGATCATATCTACCAAGCATTTAAGACACAATGAAGCTGCTTCGGAATTCTGCGGATGCGCGGAAAAATATGCATTAAGCATTTTGTAATTCTTAGCCGAATCCCTTTGATCTCTGAAAACCTCTTGTCTATGATAATCTTTACGTAGTTCTTCAAAATCCGCGGACTTTGTATGATGCTCATAATCAAAGAGCGCATCAGTAGAGATATCCAAAGCCGAAGCCAGCGGAACCACCTGCGATATATCGGGTGCTCCCGTATCTGTTTCCCACTTGGAAATAGCTTGCACGGACACACCGATCAGATCAGCAAGTTCTCTTTGCGTATAGCCTTTTTCTTTTCGATATTTCTTTATATTCTGTCCAATCGACATAATCACACCCCCCGTATTTTGATGTTTACGCTATAATTATACCATACTTTGATACGACAGTAAACAAACCATTTGGAAATAATCATTCAACGGAGCGTGGATTTTTCAAAAAGATAGCCGAGAGCGACCAAACGGAGTGGTCAATTATCTCGTTTTGGTGCTCTCAAACCGACTTCCCGCATCGGTAATGTTTCCGATCATTTCTGCGGGCGGCGTAGTGCTTGCCTCGCTTATTGCGATATCTTTCTACAAGGAAAAGCTACAGTGGCAACAGTGGCTCGGTATGCTGCTCGGAATACTTGCCATCGTGGCACTGAATTTATAAAAAGAACCCCCGACAAGTGCTTGTCGGGGGCGATTTTTGTTTGGATATTTATTCTTCTATGCTTTCTTCCTGCATCTTCTGAATGTCTTCAAACGCCGAGTACATAGGCTTGACGTCGGTCTTTTTCTTTATCTTTCGTGCAACGTAGTTGTTCGTTATCTTAACTACGAGTCCCGAAAGGGATATGACGCCTATGAGGTTGGGTATTGCCATAAGACCGTTGAAGGTGTCCGAAAGGTCGATAGCAAGGCTTGCGTTGATAGTCGAGCTGACGAGGATCATCGCAACGAAGATGAACTTGTAGATAAATACCGACTTCGTTCCGAAGAGGTACTGCCAAGCGATAGTTCCGTAGTGGCTCCAGCCGAGAACGGTGGAGAAGGCAAACAGAGTAATTGCTACCGCCATAAAGATACCGCCGAATGATCCGAAGCTTTCGGTGAACGCTCTCGTTGCAAGTCCGAGCTTGGTGAGACCGTCAACTGCCATATTGGTTTCGAGATTGAAAACTCCGCTGGTGAGGATAACGAGTGCGGTGAGAGTGCAAACTATGATAGTGTCGAAGAATACCTCGAAGATACCCCAAGCGCCCTGAATTGCAGGCTCTTTAACGTTGGAGGACGAGTGTACCATAACCGACGAGCCAAGTCCTGCCTCGTTCGAGAATACTCCGCGCTTGAAGCCCCAGGTGATAGCCTTTGCGATGATAGCGCCCGAGATACCGCCTGTTGCCGCACGAAGGTTGAACGCACCCTTGAATATAGCGGCAAATGCGGGTCCGACCTGATCTACGTTCATACAAACTATAATTATCGCACCGAGAATGTAGAAGCCTGCCATAAAGGGAACGAGCTTTTCGTTTACCTTCGCAATTCTCGTTATACCGCCGAGGATAACGAGCGCGCCGACTGCCATGAGAACGATACCGATGACCCAGGGGAGCCACTTGTCAGCACCATCTACGGTAACTACCGTGCCAACGCTTTCGGTGATAGAGGCGATCTGTCCCATATTTCCGATTCCGAAGGATGCCATAAGTGCGAATATAGAGAAGAGTACTGCAAGCACCTTTCCGATGCTCTTAAAGCCCTTGTGCGAGCCGAGACCGTCGCGCAGATAGTACATAGCACCGCCTGCCCACTCGCCTCTGTCGTTCTTTCTGCGGTAGTAGATACCGAGAACGTTTTCGGCGTAGTTCGTCATCATACCGAAGATAGCGGCGATCCACATCCAGAATACCGCACCGGGACCACCCATCGTGATAGCGAGCGCGATACCGACGATGTTACCCGTACCGATCGTTGCCGAAAGGGCGGTGCAGAGCGCCTGGAACTGCGATATGGACTTCTTGTCACTGCTTTTCAGAATGTCATTCTTCTTGAAAAGAGATCCGACCGTTTCTCTTATTACGTGTCCGAAACGGGTGAACTGAAAGAATTTGGTCATGACCGTTACGAGAATACCCGTACCGATAAGGAGAACGAGCGCGGGGACGCCCCATACTACGCCGTTGATTGCCGAGTTGACCTTCTCGACAACTGCTATAAACTTATCCATAACATTTTTCCTTCCTTTTTGAATTTATATATTTGGGTGATGGATACAAATAAAATAAGACTCTGCCAAAAGGCAAAGTCTTGGGTAAAAGGAAAAATGTGCACACGTTTAGTCTGCGCGCGAGAAAATACACGTATGGCAGACGATTTATAGAGTGACTCCGTCCTTTTGCCTGAGAGATTGACCGCGAAAACGCGGCTTTGCACCTTCGGCCCCCGATTTAACGGGCTTCTTCAGAGTTTTATCCGCCGACAGTCCACGCCTTGAAAAAAGCACCTGAGAGATTTACTCCTTCGGTCAGCGGCTCGCCGCTATCTCCTGCCGGTTTCGTGTTATTTTGTTTTAATAACGCATAGATATTCTACACTTTTTGTCCGCGTTTGTCAAGAGGGGACTGTCGTTTTTTGTATTTTCGTGCCGAAATATGCCTCTTGGCACTCCGAGTGCTGAAAAAATGCGCTATAAAGGTCGGTGTTTACAGTTTGTTCATTAAATATGCTATAAATATCCCTAAATGTATGGTAAATTTATATCGTAGTTGGCACTCAAAGCGTTCGAGTGCTAAAAACAGAAAGAAAAACAGGAGAGAAAAGATGAGCGCAGCGCTTAGCGAGAGAAAAAAGACTATTCTCAAAGCGGTCATTGAGGAATACGTTTCTTCGGGCGAGCCGATAGGATCAAAATTCCTCGCTTCGCTTGACGGAATATCGCTGTCCCCCGCAACCCTTCGAAACGAAATGGCAGAGCTTACCGAGATGGGTTATCTCGTCCAGCCGCACACCTCGGCAGGAAGAATCCCGTCCGAGCGCGGATATCGTTTCTACGTCGATTCGCTTATGCAAAGCTACGATCTGACGGCGAGCGAGATGACGAGCCTTCAGGATATGCTCCGCGACAAGGAAGAGCAGCTTGATAAGATAATCGATTCGGCAGGACGGCTGATGGCGTCGCTTACCAACTACCCCGCAATATCGGTAAGGTCGGTAAACAGAGTCAGCAAGGTGCTGAAATTCAGCATCGTTTATGCAGACGATTTTCACTTCCTTTTAATAATGATACTTCCGCAAAACGTGGTCAAGACCAAAACGGTCAAGTCGCCGATACGCCTTGACGAGCAGGGACTTCTCGTTTTGCAGGGCGTTCTGAATAAATATCTCGTTGATGTCCGTCTCGATGCGCTGACACTCGCGCAGATGATGGAGCTTGAAAATATGCTCGGTGCATACGGAGTGCTCGTCACGCCGATAATCAAGTGCATCTACGAGGCGCTCGGCGAGGATTCGGACGGAAACGTTAGGGTTGACGGCGTTGACCGCCTTCTCGGATACCCCGAGTATTCAAGCGTTGACAAGCTGAGATCGGTGCTTGGTATGCTTGAGCAGAGAGATTCACTTCTCGAGCTTGTTGAAAGCACAGACGAAAACGGAGTCAGCGTATTTATCGGATCGGAAAATACGGTCCACACGATGAACGATTCCACCCTCATTCTGAAGCCCATTTCGATAGGCGGCAAGAAGGTGGGCGCGATAGGAGTTATCGGACCTTGCAGAATGGACTATTCGAAGGTAATATCAACGGTAGATCAACTCGTTCAGAGTATAACCGAGCACATGCAGTCCGAATCGGGTAATCTGCTTCCCGAGGCGACCGACATAGAAGGAGAAGAAAATGACTGAAGAAAAGAAGATAAACGAAGCTCCCGAGGAGTGCTGTGAGGAAAAGACCTCAAAGTGCGACAAGAAATCGAAAAAGGAGCTTGCCTCTCTCAAAGAGGAAAACGAAAAGCTGATCGCCTCTCTTGCAGAGGAGAAGGATAAATACCTTCGCCTTGCGGCAGAGTACGACAATTTCAGACGCCGCACACAGAAGGAAAAGGAGCAGATATATTCTGATTCGTACGCAGATATAATCGAGCAGCTTCTTCCTATTATTGATAATTTCGAGATGGCGAGAAACTTCTCGGACGGAGATAAGCTTGCAGAGGGTGTCAAGATGATACTTACTCAGGCATTCGACGTCTTTGAGAAGATGGGAGTCACCGAGATCGAGACAAAGACCTTCGACCCTAACGTCCACAACGCGGTAATGCACATTGAGGACGACTCTTACGGCGAGGGTGAGATCGTGGAGGTGTTCCGTAAGGGATACAGACGCGGAGACAAAATCATCAGATACGCTATGGTCAAGGTAGCTAACTGAGAATAAAAAGAGCAAACAAAATAATAAAATATAAAAAGAAAAAACATTTAATTATCGGAGGATAAATATTATGGGAAAAATTATAGGTATAGACCTTGGAACAACAAACTCTTGCGTAGCGGTATTTGAAGGCGGCGAGCCTATCGTTATCACTAACCCCGAAGGCGCAAGAACCACCCCCTCGGTAGTCGGCTTCTCCAAAAGCGGAGAGAGACTCGTAGGTCAGGTAGCAAAGAGACAGAGCATCACCAACCCCGACCGTACTATTATGTCGATCAAGCGTGAGATGGGTACCGCTTATAAGGTAGCTGTTGACGATAAGAACTACACTCCTCAGGAGATCTCAGCAATGATCCTTCAGAAGCTGAAGAGCGACGCTGAGGCATACCTCGGCACCTCGGTAACTCAGGCGGTAATCACCGTTCCTGCATACTTCTCGGACGCACAGCGTCAGGCTACCAAGGACGCAGGTAAGATCGCAGGACTTGAGGTTCTTCGTATAATCAACGAGCCTACCGCAGCGGCACTTGCATACGGTATGGATAAGGAAGCATCGCAGAAGGTAATGGTTTACGACCTCGGCGGCGGTACGTTCGACGTTTCGCTTCTCGATATTACCGACGGCGTATTCGAGGTTCTCGCAACCGCAGGTAACAACCGTCTCGGCGGCGACGATTTCGACGCGAGAATCATCGACTGGATCGCAAATGAGTTCATGAAGGAAAACGCAGGCATCGACCTCAGAAAAGACAAGATGGCTCATCAGAGACTCAAGGAAGCCGCTGAAAAGGCAAAGATCGAGCTCTCGGGCGTTGCAAGCACCAACATCAACCTCCCCTTCATCACCGCAGACGCGACCGGCCCCAAGCACTTCGACGGCACTCTCACCAGAGCAAAGTTCGACGATCTCACCAAGGATCTCGTTGAAAACACCATGGGACCCACCAGACAGGTCCTCAGTGACGCAGGACTTTCTGTAAGCCAGATCGACAAGGTACTTCTCGTCGGTGGATCGAGCAGAATTCCCGCAGTTCAGGAAGCGGTTAAGAGCTTCATCGGAAAAGAGCCCTTCAAGGGAATCAACCCCGACGAAGGCGTTGCTATCGGCGCGGCTATTCAGGCAGGCGTTCTCGGTGGAGAGGTTAAGGATCTTCTCCTTCTCGACGTAACTCCCCTTTCGCTCGGTATCGAAACCCTCGGCGGCGTATTCAACAAGATTATTGAGCGTAACACTACTATCCCCGTAAAGAAGAGCCAGGTTTATTCCACCGCGGCTGACGGACAGACCTCCGTTGAAATTCACGTTCTTCAGGGTGAGCGTCAAATGGCGGCAGGGAATACACTCTCGGAAGATTCATTCTCGGCGGAATCGCTCCCGCCCCTCGCGGAGTACCGCAGATCGAGGTTACCTTTGATATAGATGCTAACGGTATCGTAAACGTTACGGCACAGGATAAGGGAACAGGCAAAGAACAGCATATAACCATCACTTCTTCTACCAACATGTCCAAAGAGGATATTGAAAAGGCAGTAAAAGAAGCGGAAAAGTTCTCAGAGGAAGACAGAAAACAAAAAGAAGCGGTTGAAACAAAGAACAAGGCGGAAAGTCTTATCTTCCAGAGCGAAAAGACCTTGAACGAGATCGGTGACAAGCTGCCGGACAACG
>JAZSKY010000023.1:0-17945 GCA_045535095.1 Eubacteriales bacterium
GTTTCCGCACCTTCCCAAAAACTTTACTTAAAAGGGTATTATTATGACTAAAAGAGAGAAGCTTATTGCATCTTTTCCCGAAAACATAGATGCGCTTATCGTAACTCACGAAAAAAATCAGCGCTATCTTACGGGATTTGATTTCACAGACGGCTACGTTATCGTCACTCGCGAAAAGTCGGCTCTTTTCACCGATTTTCGCTATATTGAGGCGGCAAACGCCGAGGTCGATCGCGACTACACCGTCTATATGTTTGAAAAAGGAAACACGTCCGCTCTGATGAGCACCTTCCTCAAAGAAAATCACGCAAAGAGAGTCGGATTTGAGAGCGCAACTCTCCCCTTCGACTCGCGCGAGACTCTCTCGCGTCTCCTTCCCGAGGCAGAGCTTATCCCCGCAGGCGGACTTATCGAAAAGCTCCGCGTTTACAAGACTCCCGACGAGGTCGAAAATATGATACGCGCACAGCGTATTGCCGAGGCGGCGTTCGAGCATATTCTCGGATACATCTCGCCCGACGTCACCGAAACGGACGTAGCGCTCGAGCTTGAATTTTTCATGAGAAAAAGCGGCGCGGAGGCTATCTCCTTCCCCACCATTTCGGTATCGGGAAGCGCATCGTCTATGCCTCACGGAGTGCCGAGAAACATAAAGCTCGAAAAGGGCTTCCTCACGATGGACTTCGGCGCGGTTTACCGCGGCTACTGCTCGGATATGACGCGCACAGTTGTCATCGGAAAGGCAGACGAGGATATTAAAAAGGTCTATAACACCGTACTCAAAGCGCAGACAGAATCTCTCGCCGCATACCGCGCAGGTATTACGGGAGGCGAGGCTGACAAGGTCGCGCGCGACATCATTTACGCAGCAGGATACGAGGGCTGCTTCGGTCACTCGCTCGGTCACGGAGTCGGTATGGACGTCCACGAATCTCCTCGCGTTTACGGAGCAGACCTGCTTGAAACGGGTCACGTTATCACCTGCGAGCCGGGTATTTATATCCCCGGAAAGTACGGCTGCCGTATCGAGGATATGGTCTATCTCTCGGAAAACGGCGCAATAAATCTCACAAATTGTCCGAAAGAGCTTATAGAAATTTAAAAAAACGCAAAAATATTCGTATTTTTAGTCAAAAGGACTTGAAATTATACGCGCGATGCGTTATAATAAACTGTATATAAATATTAAACTCAATTAGTTTTGGAGGTACTTAAAATGGTAGTAGCCGGAGATTTCAGAAACGGTGTCACATTTGAAATGGATGGAAAGGTAATGCAGGTAATCGAATTCCAGCACGTTAAACCCGGTAAGGGCGCAGCTTTCGTAAGAACCAAGCTTCGCAACGTTATAACCGGTGCTGTTATCGAGACCTCGTTCAGCCCTACGGACAAGTTTGAAAACGCATACGTTGAGAGAAGAGATATGCAGTATCTTTACTCTGACGGCGATCTTTACTACTTTATGGATCTTGAGTCCTACGAGCAGTTCCCCATCAACGGAGACATTCTCGATGACAACTTCAAGTTCGTAAAGGAAGAAATGATCTGCAAGGTAGTTTCCTACAAGGGAAGCGTATTTGCTGTTGAAGCTCCTATGTTCGTTGAGCTTGAGGTAACTGATACCGAGCCCGGATTTGCAGGAAACACCGCACAGGGCGCTCTTAAGCCCGCAACCCTTGAGACTGGCGCACAGATCAAGGTTCCGCTCTTCATCAACATCGGTGACGTTCTCAAGATCGACACCAGAACGGGCGAATATCTCTCCAGAGCATAAGCTCACATCAAAATTTACGAAAAGAGGTATAGGAAAATGACTCTTACCGAAAAGACCGCTTATATCAAGGGACTTATGGAAGGTCTTGATTTCAAGGCTGACACTCCCGAAAAGAAGATCCTTGCGGCAGTTATCGACCTTCTCGACGACGTAGCTATTGCAGTTACCGAGGCTGAAGAGGACATCGCATATCTCAACGATTACGTTGAAGAGCTTGACAGCGACCTTGGCGACGTAGAGAGCGACATCTACGAGTGCGAGGACGACGAGTGCGACTGCTGTGATTGCGACTGCGATTGCGACGACGAGGATTACTACGAGGCAATCTGCCCCAAGTGCGGCGAGGTCATCTATCTTGACGAGGACCTTCTCGCGTGCGACGATATTCTCTGCCCCGAGTGCGGCGAAAAGCTTATCTGCGAGCTTGACGAGTGCGACGAGTGCGACGAGTGCGAGTGCTGCTGCGACGCAGAGTAAGTCAGTTTTTTTAGAAGCAAAGCGCCCGCTTTCCGTATTTCGGACATCGGGCGCTTTATTCAAGAATTTTTGCAAGGGGGGAAAGTGCAGTGAGGACTGTCAGCGCTTCTATATACACTCTCGGCTGTAAGGTCAACTCTTACGAGAGCATCGCGATCAGCGAGAGACTTCGTGAAAACGGAATAGAAATACTGAAAAGCTCCGAAAAGGTGGATATTTGCATAATCAACACCTGCGCTGTCACCTCCGAGGCAGAAAGAAAATCACGCCAGATAGTAAGGCGAATGGCATCACACTCGAGCGGCGCATATATAATAGTTACGGGCTGCTCGGCTCAGGCTGATGCGGAAAAGATGCTCTCCATTGAGGGCGTCTCCGCGGTATGCGGAAACAGAGAAAAAATGAAGGCGGCAGACCTTGCTATCGCACACGCGAAAAAGCTGTGGGAGGGCGAGGGTGAAAAGAGGGATCCCGTCATCTGCTCGTGCGATCTTGAAAACGCCCCCTTTGAAAAAATGCAGATAAACAAAAGCGAGCGCACGCGCGCCGTCATCAAGATAGAGGACGGATGCGAGAGTAAGTGTGCGTACTGTATTATCCCGTCACTACGCGGAAAAATACGCTCCAAGGACCTATTTGACGTTGTGCGTGAGGCAAAAGCTCTTGCCGAAAACGGATACCGGGAGATAGTGCTTACCGGCATCGAGGTCTCGGCTTACGGAAAGGATCTCGGCATAAAGGACGGTCTTGCGTCCCTTATTGAGGAGCTTGACAAGATAGAGGGCGTTGAGAGAATAAGACTCGGCTCGCTCGATCCGTCAAGCATCAAAAGCGACTTTATCGACAGAGTTGCAAAAGTTCCCTCGTTTGCGCCTCATTTCCACCTTTCGCTCCAGAGCGGATGCGACCGCACACTCTTTTCAATGAAAAGACGCTACAACGTCGAGATGGTGAGAAAAGCATTTGACGAGATACGCGCGAAGATCGAGGACGCGACCTTTACGTCCGATATTATCGTCGGATTTCCCGGCGAAACAGACGAGGATTTTTGCAAAACGCGAGAATTTTTAAAATCGCTGTCCCTTCTTTCGATGCACGTTTTCGCTTATTCGAAGCGTCCGGGCACACCTGCCGCAATGATGGAAAATCAAGTCTCCCCCGAGAAAAAGACCGAGCGAATGAGGTCTCTTGAATCACTCCGCGGCGAGATGACCGCCTCTATTCTCGACACCTGTGTCGGAAAAGAGCTTGAGATAATAGTTGAAGAATATAAGGGCGGAAAGATCGCCTTCGGTCATACGGCAAACTTTATTGAAGCGGCGATCGAAAACGCGCCGAGCGACCTTAGCGGAAAAGCAGTAAGACTTCTCGCCGAGCGTCACGAAAACGGCGTAGTTTACGGGAAAATCATCTAAAACACGAACACAAAATTACTTTTGAAAGGTAATTATCACGATATGACGAGCTTACACGACAAATTTTATCGCGGTGTCGCCGAGATCGACCTCGGTGCCATCAGAAAAAACACTGAGTATCTCGCTTCTCTTCTCCCCGACGGCGCAGAGACGGTGGCGGTCATAAAGGCAGACGCCTACGGTCACGGCGCAAAAGAGGTGTGCAGAGAGCTGAGGGACACCGTCTCCGCTTTTGCGGTTGCAACCCCCGAGGAGGCTCACGAAATACTCGATATTGCCTGCGGCAAGGACATATACATTTTAGGCTACGTCCGTCACGACGAATTTGCTTTTTGCGCAAAGAGCGGCGTTATCCCTGCTATCTTCTCGTACGAGGACGCGCTTGAATGCTCAAAGGCGGCGTCCGAGATAGGAAAGACGGTCAGAATAAACGTCAAGGTCGATACGGGTATGGGCAGAATCGGATTTTTCGCTGACGAAGAGTCGGCAGAGACGATTTCCAAAATAGCCGCACTTCCCTACATATCAGTTTACGGACTTTTCACCCACCTTGCAACCTCCGACTGCGCCGACAAGTCTCACGCGGTAAAGCAGACCGAGTCCTTCAGAGATTTCATTGATCTTTGCGCGAAAAAGGGGGTAAAATTCGAGAAAATTCACTGTGCCAACAGCGCGGCGGCGATCGCTATGCCCGAGACTATCGGAAATCAGTTCAGAATAGGAATTTCCCTTTACGGATATCTTCCCTCTGACGAGGTGTCTCTTCCCGAAAAGCTTTCTCCCGCGATGACCTTTAAAAGCCACGTGGTTTTCGTCAAGAAGATCAAAAAGGGAGACGCAGTAGGCTACGGACGAACCTTCGTTGCCGAAAAGGACACCGAGATAGCAACGATCCCGATCGGATACGCCGACGGATACCCGAGAGCGCTCTCAAACAAGGGACGCGTTATCGTAAACGGACAGTACGCAAGCATCGTCGGACGCGTGTGTATGGATATGTTTATGATAGACGTGAGCGGTCTTGGCGTCTCGATAGGAGACGAGGTAACCCTCATTGGAAGAGACGGTGACTGCGTAGTTGACGCGGACGAGATAGCATCTCTTACCGACACCATTTCCTACGAGATACTCTGCGGCATCGGAAAAAGAATTCCGAGAAGATACGTTTAAAATACAAAGGCGAAACCAGCGATAAAATAGAACGATAAATAAGAATTTGACAAAGGGAGTTTTAGTAATGAAAAAAGTTACTTCATTTCTGGTTTTGCTCGCATTATTTATCACTCTTCCTGCATGCTCCAACAATCTTACCGAGAAGAGTGATATTATTTCTCTATACCGAAAGAACGAGGAAATCTTTTTGCTTGCAGTAGAAAACGGAGATTACAGTGCTATAGAGGAAATTAAAGGCGTTCAAAAAGTTCTCGTGTGGGATACGCACATTGATATTCAATGTGGCGGAGCAGGTTTTGGCCCCAGCACGCATTACTACGGGATTTTTTACTCCGCTGATGATGATTTGTGTGCAATTGATCTGGCAGGACCAAGAGATAAACTTGTTGAACAAGGTGATGGCTATTTGTATCAAGAAGAAAGTGGTGATAATCGCTTTTATGTAGAGCCGCTTGGAAACCACTACTACTATTATGAAGCACATTTTTAACCAACAAATTCAATTTTGTCGAACACAATAAAGCAGCCCCGAAAGAGTTTAAAAAATCTTTCGGGGTTATCTCTTTGCTTTTCGCGTATCAAATTTTTGTCTTTTCGGACAGTCGAGGACTGTATAGTGTAGTATGATAGTATACAGGTAGTGCAAGATGATGGTATACAGTTTTGTGGTATAATAAAGGCATAAAGATAACCCAAAGGAGGTTGTTCAAATGCCTTGGAAGGACAAAACTGTGGAAGAATTAAGAAAAGAATTTGTAGAGGCAGCAAAGGCCACCAGAAATTTCAGTTCACTTTGCCGAGAGTTCGGTATAAGCCGAAAAACCGGCTACAAGTGGGTGGAAAGAAACAATCAATCTTGCACTATGTCAGACCGAAGTCATGCTCCTCTGCACATTCCCAGCAGGACTCCCGCTGAGATCGAGGAAGCCATCCTCCGAGTCCGCGCCGACAACCCTGAATGGGGTGCAAAAACAATCTTAAAGGTGCTTGAAAACAACGGATACACCAATCTGCCTTGTGTTCGCACCGCAAATAACATTTTGCAAAGAAACGGCTGCATAAGCGAAACGGAGTCTCAAAAACGAAAAGAGTTTTTGCGGTTTCAACGAGAACACTGTAATGAGCTTTGGCAGACCGATTTCAAAGGAGATTTTCTTTTGCTTGACGGTACCCGTTGCTTTCCTCTTGACATCATAGACGACTGCTCACGCTTTTGCCTGTGCATAGATGCTAAGGAAAAGGCAGGCGGAATAATTCCGTCGTTTGAGACTGTTTTTAAGGAATACGGGCTTCCAAAGGCTATTTTGTCCGACAATGGAGGTGCATTTGCGGGTTTTAAGGGCGGTTATACGATTTTTGAACGTTGGCTGATGGATCTGGACATACTCCCGATCCACGGTCGCCCACTGCACCCTCAAACACAGGGGAAGATCGAGCGTTTCCATCGTACGATGAAGAACGAGCTTCTTAAAAGAAATGCTTTCATCGACCTTGCCGATGCGGATAAACACCTTAAAGCATGGCGTACCAAGTACAACGAGGTCAGACCTCATGAGGCAATTGATATGCGTTGTCCTGCGGATATCTACATACCCAGCGAAAGAAAATACCCCGGCACAATAAAATCTTATGAATACAGCGGATTGCATCGTGTTCTCAAGGTTAATTACAAGGGTTATCTGAGATTCGACAGCAAGGTGTTCTACCTGAGTGAATCCATGGTGGGAGCAGAATTGGAGTTGAGAGCAGAAGGCGCTGAATTTGCCTCGCTCTGCTACCGCAACTACAAGATCGCGGAACTTGATTTGAGAACCGAGCAACTACTCAACCGCCGAATTTCGCGCCTTGATTGAACCGCGCGCCGCGTTTGGAAGCCTCTCTCCGCTACGCTCCGTTCGGCTTCCAAACGCATCAACTAAACGAAGCAAAACTGTTACCAATCATCTTGCACAATTGTTTACAATCATGCTCTTGACAGAGGACGCCTGTCCCTACAAAATAGGCGTAAACTTCCTTATGAGAAACACCCATTCGGCAGAGCTTTTGTTTTTGCCACGTCGGAAATTTTATGATATAAAACAGTAAAATTCTTATTTACGCTACTTTTTTACTTGACTTTTTATATATTATAGTTTATAATAAATTAGACTACATAAGTCAAAATCTAAAACACAAGTGAGGACACAAAAATGGCTGAAAAACTCAAAATAGGTATTATCGGTTGCGGCGGTATCGCAAACGGTAAGCATCTCCCTGCTCTCTCCAGACAGAGCGACAAGGCAATTATGGTTGCATTCTGCGATATTATCGAGGAGAAGGCGTTAAGCGCACGTGAAAAGTTCGGAACTCCCGACTGCAAGGTTTACACCGATTACAGAGAGCTTCTTGCAGACGAGTCTATCGACGTAGTACACGTTCTTACTCCTAACCGCTCGCACAGCGAGATCACTGTTGCCGCTCTTGAGGCAGGCAAGCACGTTATGTGCGAAAAGCCGATGGCTATCAACTCTATCGAGGCACAGAAGATGCTCGACGCTGCAAAGCGCACCGGCAAAAAGCTCACCATCGGTTACCAGAACCGTTGCCGTCAGGACTCCGTATATCTCAAGCAGCTCGTAGATGACGGTATGTTCGGCGACATTTACTACGCAAGAGCGACTGCACTTCGTCGCCGCGCAGTTCCCACATGGGGCGTATTCCTTAACGAGTACGAGCAGGGCGGCGGTCCTCTTATCGATATCGGAACACACGCACTCGACCTTACCCTCTATATGCTCAACAACTACAAGCCCAAGTACTGCGTAGGTACCACTTACAGAAAGATCGCCGAGGGCGACCGCGAGCTTCAGGGTAACGACTGGGGCTACTGGGATCCTCAGAAGTACACCGTTGAGGACTCTGCATTCGGTTTCGTCGTTATGGAAAACGGCGCTACCGTCAACCTTGAATCCTCTTGGGCTATCAATATGCTCGACACCCGTGAGGCTGTTACCGCTTTCGCAGGAACTCTCGCAGGCGCTGATATGAACGGCCCCGGCGGAGCACTCCGTATCAACGGTGTAAAGCACAACGCAAAGTACACCTTCAATCCCGTTCTTGACTCCAAGGGCGCGGCATTCTACAAGGGACACGGCGCTGAGCCTGCGGCTGACCGCGAGGCACGTACATGGCTCGAGTCGATCATAAACGACACCGATCCCGTTGTTCTTCCCGAGCAGGCTCTCTGCGTTACGAAGATCCTTGAGGGTATCTACACCTCTGCAAAGACGGGCGACATCTTCAAATTCTAAACAAAACATTTCTCAACACCGATTTATTTCGGTGTTGGGTTTTGTATATTCTGCAAGGAAGCTTTGCAGAATATACAAAACCCAAGACAAAACTAAATTCAGGAAGAAATATAATGGAAAACAGCGAAAACAAAAAGGTAATATTCTCGGGAGTACAGCCGAGCGGCGTACTCACGATAGGCAACTATCTCGGAGCTATCAAGAACTGGGTATCCCTTGCCGACGAGTACGACTGCATCTACTGCGCGGTAGATATGCACGCGATCACAGTCCGTCAGGATCCTGCCGAGCTTCGCAGAAGAACGAGAGAGCTTCTCGCGATATACATCGCGGCAGGTATAGATCCCGAAAAAAGCACTCTTTTCGTGCAGTCACACGTCAGCGCACACGCCGAGCTTGCTTGGATACTCAACTGCTACACTCAGTTCGGTGAGCTTTCGCGTATGACTCAGTTCAAGGACAAGTCTGTAAAGCACGCCGACAACATCAACGCAGGACTCTTCACCTACCCTACCCTTATGGCGGCAGATATTCTCCTTTATCAGGCGGATCTCGTTCCCGTAGGACAGGACCAGAAGCAGCATATCGAGCTTACCCGTGACATAGCAACCCGTTTCAACGGTATTTACGGCGACACCTTCACAGTTCCCGAAGGCTTTATCCCTCCGAGCGGAGCGAAGATAATGTCCCTCCAGGATCCCACGAAGAAGATGAGCAAATCGGATACGAACGTCAACTCCTTCGTTACCCTTATGGACACAAAGGACGAGATCATAAGAAAGTTCAAGAGAGCGGTCACCGACTCTGACACCTCGGTTCGCTTTGCCGAGGGCAAGGAGGGCATCTGCAATCTTATGAACATCTACTCCTGCTTCACCGGAAAGAGCCACGCCGAGATTGAAAAGGAATTTGAGGGCAGAGGCTACGGAGACTTCAAGCTTGCAGTCGGTGAGGCGGTAGCGGACGGTCTTGCGCCCATTCAGGAGCGATTTGCAAAGATAATTGCGGACAAGAGCTATCTTGACACGATTATCAAAAACGGCGCAGAGGCGGCGTCCTATCGCGCTATGAAGACCATGCGCAAGGTTTCCAAGAAGGTTGGATTTATCCCGAGATGACAGCACTTAAATCTATTGCAGACTTTTTTCTCGCCGAGAGCGGACTTTTCTGGGGATACACTATAATCCTCACGGTGTTCACCTTCGTCGCATTCGCGCTTGACAAGAACAAGGCAAAGAATAACGCGTGGCGCACGCCGGAAAATACGCTTTTACTTCTCGCCTTCATCGGAGGCGCTATCGGGGCATTTTTGGGAATGATCCTTTGCAGACACAAGGTCAGAAAAAAGAAATTTTCCATTCCCGTTCCCTTCCTCGCGCTTGTCCAGACCGCGTTTATCGTATTCGTTTACAGAGAAACGCTTCTTCCCTTTTTATTTTAAATAAAAAACCACCGACTGTGTCGGTGGTTTTATACAAGTTTCACTTATTTATCCATTCTGAATATTTTCTTCAGAATCGGACGCAAAAACCTGGGAGCCTTGATCGTAACTATCTTCATAATATGTCCCTTTCCTTTAAGTTTATACACTGCCATATTATGTAGAAAATATCTATCTGTTACTGCTTTTTATCCCACGCGTGCTTTTCTTTAAGCACACTGTAAAGAGAAACGTAGCTCTCGTGACGGCTTTTTGCGATCTTATTATCACGTATAGCCTCGATTATCGCGCAGCCCTGTTCCTTCGTATGAGTGCATTTTGTGTATCTGCACTCGCCGATATAGCTGTCAAACTCTCTGAAGGTGGAGGGCAGATCCTCTTTATCAAAGAAATCAAACCGAACGAAATCGAGCATCGTAAAGCCGGGAGTGTCAGCGAAAAAGCCCTCTCCCTCGCCGATTATTTCCTTCATCGGGAAAAGCTCGACGTGTCTTGTGGTATGCTTTCCTCTGAGCGTCTTTCGGCTGACGTCACCCGTCTCGATCTTGAGCGACGGGAAAATTGCGTTCATAAGGGTTGATTTTCCAACGCCCGACGCACCTGCAAAGGCGGATATTTTATCGCACGCGTTTGTCTTTATAAACTCTGAAATTTTCTCTGCGCCCTTCTGCTCGCCGTTTTCACCGAGCGCGCAGACGAAGGTGTGAAATCCGCTCTTTTCATATATTTCGCGGATCTTTTCGGCGCTTTCGGAGTCAAGGTCGCTCTTTGTGACAACGATTATCGGCTCGATCTTATTATACTCGGCTATCGCGATCAGCTTATCAGCGGTCAGAAGATCGACCTCGGGATCTCTCGTCGGAAGTGCGACGAAAAGCATATCGAGATTTGCAAGCGGAGGTCTTATGATGGCGTTTTTGCGCTCGCATATCGAGGATATGACGGGATTTCCTGCGTCATCGTAGCCTACTGTGACTACGTCTCCGACGTACGGCTTAACGTCATCGTGACGGAACGATCCTTTAGCGCGACAGCTGACTCGCTCAGAGCCGCCCTCAAGCGCTATCTCGTAAAGTCCGCCGAGACCTTTAATTATTCTTCCCCTACAAATGTCAGGCATATTGATTCTCCAAATTCTTTATTTTTATAAAAGGACATTATCCAAATGAACGAAAAAGAAAAGCTCATTTCAATTTTTGAGCGCGTTATCGAAGGCAACTGCATGAAAAAGGCAACCTTCAGCAAGCCTCACGACAAGGAAACAGTGCGCGCTGTCGCGCGCGTTTTCGCCGCGAAGGACGGAAAAAAGTTCGTGCAGGTCGAAACATTCAAGAAGGATAACAAGGCTCTGCACAAGAATTTTTCGGTCGAGGAAGCACCTGAGGCGCTCGCGTCAATGGCGCTTTGCGACTTTGACCAGACCGCGATCGTTGGCGCTGTCGGTCAGTGCGATATAAAGATCTCGAAAAAGGGAAAGGTCTTCATTTCGGACAAGATCTCTTATGAGCAAAAAAGCGCTACCGAGAGTCACAACCGCGAGAAGAAATATCTTCTCTCTGATGCCGACTTTCTCAAAAAGCTCGGTGTTTGCGGTGAAAACGGAAAGATTCTTGACAAGAAGCAGTCTAAATTCAGACAGATAAACCGCTTCGTTGAGCTACTCGATGACGTTTACTCTTCCCTGCCGCAGGACGGCGAGCTGACTGTCTGCGATCTTTGTTGCGGAAAGAGCTATCTGACCTTCGCCGTTTACTTTTATCTGACCAAATTAAAGGGCAGAAAGATCAAGATGTACGGCGTTGACCTCAAAAAAGACGTTATTGAATACTGCTCCTGCGTTGCGCGCGAGCTTGGATACGATGATCTTGAATTTATCTGCGCGGATATAAACACGTTCAGCGTCGGACGTCCCGACCTCGTTATATCGCTCCACGCCTGCGATATTGCGACCGACATAGTTCTCGGCTACGCGATCAAAAACCGCGCGCGTGTGGTACTTTCAACTCCCTGCTGTCACCACGAAATGATGAATCAGCTTTCGTGCGACACTCTCGGATTTATATCCGAATATTCTATGCTTCGTCAGAAGCTGTGCGACGCGGCGACCGATTCGCTCCGCTGTCTTATGTTAAAGTCGAGCGGATACTCGGTTGAGGCTCTTGAGCTTATCGATCCCGAGGACACCCCGAAAAATCTGCTTATCCGCGCTGTTTTCGACAGTAAAATGACAAAGGAAAAAATGGACTTGTACCGCTCGCAGTATGAGGACGCGGTAAGATTCCTCGGCGTTTCGCCTTATCTTGAGAAAATCGTAAACGAAGGAGAAAAGAAGTGAGATACGACTATATTTTATTCGACCTCGACGGCACTATAACCGAGCCTTTTGAGGGAATAACCAAGGCGCTCTCCTATTCGCTTGAAAAATTCGGAATAAAGATAGAGGACAGAAACTCTCTCAGGGTCTGCATAGGGCCTCCCCTTTGGGACACCTATACCGAAATGTTCGGTCTTTCCGACGCGGACGCGGACAAGGCTACCGATTATTACAGAGAATACTACGATAACGGCGGAGCTTTTGACTGCCTTATCTATGACGGCATCGAGGATATGCTGAAAAGACTCCATGAAAGCCCCTGCAAGGTCCTGCTTGCAACCTCGAAGCCCGAGGTCATGGCAAACATCGTGCTTTCGCATTTCGGACTTGACAAGTATTTTGACATCATCTGCGGAGCAAGTCTTGACCGAAGCCGCTCGAGCAAGGCGTCGGTCGTTGCGTATGCGCTTGAGCGCGCAGGAGTCACCGACAAATCGCGATGTATTATGATCGGAGACCGAAAGTTTGACGTTGAGGGTGCGCGTGAAAACGGACTTTCGACCCTCGGCATAACTCACGGCTACGGAGACAGATCCGAGCTTAAACAGGCTGGCGCTATACAGATATTCGACGATACCTACTCTCTCTGCGAGTTTCTTTTAAACTAATATTTTAATATGGGCAGCACCTTTGGTGCTGCCCATTTTTTTACTTTGCTCTGATTACTTCTCGATTCGGAAGCTGAGCTGACGGTTTGCAAGCTTGATAGAGTTTGCATTGAACGCCTGTCTTGCACCCTCGTTCATAGCGAAGAAGGTGTCCCAGTAATTTGCGTTGTCGGTCCAAACTCTGAAGCTTACGTTTATTCCGTCCTCCTCGTAGCCGGTGATCTTGACTACGGGATAGTGCTCGTCATCGGTAAGAACGAGAGAATTCGATCTTGCCATAGAGATAAGAAGCTCGGAGATCTTGCTTACGTCTCCGCCCTGCGGAACAACGAAGTCAACGTCAACTCTGCGTACAGGCTCTACCGAGTAGTTAATTACCTTGTTGCCTGCCGCGATCGAGTTGGGAATGTCAACTCTCTTTCCGTCGGGAGTGATAAGTACGGTATAGAAAATGTTCATATCGGAAACGGTGCCGTCTGCGCCGTCGATAGAAACGAAATCGCCAACCTTGAAGGGCTTGATTATGAGAAGGATTATTCCGCCTGCGATGTTGGAAAGTCCACCCTGAAGTGCAAGACCGATAGTCAAGCTCGCGGTAGTGATTATCGCGATAAGCGAGGTCATCGGTATTCCAAGGATAGACGCGCAGGTGATAACGAGAATTACCTTGAGAGCAATTCCGAGCGCGCTTCTGAGGAAGGAGCGAACGGTCTTGTCAAGCTTCTGTACCTTCTTTGCCTTGTCGACGAATCTTATGAGTCTGTTGATGAGCATCCAGCCAACTACAAGTATTGCGCCTGCGCAAAGGAGACGAACGCCTGCGGTTGCAAGATATTCGAGGATCTTATTGATAAATGCCATTTTTGAAATTTCCTTTCGTTATTATGAGGTTTTATATTAAAATATACCTTATTTTAACACACAAAATATTTAAAGTCAACTATTTTTCTATCTTTTTTATCACGCAAGGGTGATATACTCGGAATTTTCTTTCGTTGTGTCGCTGTTTTCAACGACCATAACTATCGCGTCGCGACTGACTACTATATGATGCCACTCGCCCTTTTTCACATTGTAAAGTGCGCCCTTTTCCATTTCATAGGAGCTGATGCTCAGGTCCTTATCCGCAACGTAGAGAGTTGCACTACCGTCCACTATCATAAAGACTTCGTCTGTGCAGTTATGTCTTTCGAGCATAGAAAATTTCGAGAACTTTTCTCCGTAGGAAAGTATTCCGACCTTCCACGCACCGAACTGCGCGCCGACAGTCCAAGACTGTCCGTTCCCCTTGATTATCTCCACTCTGTTACCTTATTTCTGCAATATCGCGAGTCTGCCGAGATATGCGTCGTCTGCGGTATAAACGCTCGGGAGACTTGTTTGCGACTTATAGATGTTATGGAGTATCGCCTGCGACTCGTCGGTCATTCTTCCCTCGGGGTCAAGCACTCTTTCAGCCTCGGTAGTTTCGTCAAATACCGATCCGACAGGGTCAACGTACACCGCAAGGAAGGTGTTGAGCTGCTCGAGAGCGGTCGCGTAGCGGACTATCTCAAAGTCTCCGTCTGCAGTAGCTACGGGGTAAGTGCAGAGAGTAGATACCTTCCAGTTTTCAGACGTTACAGTGATAAGCTTGCGAAGGAAGAAGATGTCGTATCCGTCCTTCGTGGGAACATCGGTAGCAAAGAGAGGCTTTGCCTGTACCATGTGTATCGAGAGATTGTCTCCCGAAACACCGCCACATATCTTCTTGTGCATTCCGGCAAGAACCTCGCTGAGCGCGTTGCATCTCGACTCGGAATTTTCAAACATATCGTAGTTCAGAAAATCGTAGGTGGTTGCTCCGTCAAGCGTACGCATTCCCGCCTTGAAGGTGTTACCTGCGTTGGTGGTGAAGTCGAACGGAAGGCTTATTTCAACCCCTCCGAGAAGATCGACGTACGATTTGATCGCGCCCTCGTCCATTACGAGATTATAGTCGATCGGGATAAGAAGATCTCTTTCAAGTATTCTTCCGACCTCGTTTGCGCCCGAAAGCTCACACTCGTCTCTCGACAGACCGAGCGCGCTCTTTCTTGCGTATTCCTTCTTGTAAACCGCGCCGAGCGATTTCGTCTCTCCGTCACTTGCGAAAAGGTTTTCGGGAATGTGGAGCATCGACAAAGCTCCGTCGCGAATATTGAGCTGGGCAACGGTTATCGTGGAGACCTCTCCGCGTGTTGCGCCCTCTCTTATGAGAAGGAAATTATAAAGACCGGGAATCCTCGGATCCATGTCCGAGATAGTGCCGAGAGTTCCGTCAGGATTCTGCTGGACTATCGGTCTCTCGCTTCCGAAAAACTCCTCCATTTTCGCGCAGGACGCAAAGGAAAGCGTCGCCGCAAGCGTCAAAAGGAGAGCTATTATTTTAATAAGATTTTTCATAATTTTCAAACCTTTTAAATATTATCCGTATTATAAATACAGTTTACCACAAAAATAGATAACTGTCAAGCACCGAAGGCTTCCTTTTACAATTTGTACTCATTTATCATATCTTCAAGGGCGCGCGTTGCCTCGGAAAGTCCGCCGAGAGAGTCTATTATTCCCTCCTCTACCGCCTGACGCCCGTCTATTATGCTTCCGACGTCTGTTGCGATCTCGTCGGTTTTCATCATAAGCGAGCGCAGACGCTCTGCGGATATTTTCGAGTGAGAAGAAATGAAATTCAGTATTCTGTCCTGCATTCTGTTAAAATAGTAAAAGGTCTGCGGCGCTCCGACTACCGTTCCGCTTATTCTGACGGGGTGTACCGTCATCGTCGCTGACGGCACGATAAACGATTTTTTCGCCGAAACGGCAAGCGGTACGCCTATCGAATGTCCGCCGCCCAGCACGAGCGAGACCGTCGGCTTGTCCATTGACGCTATCATTTCGGATATTGCAAGTCCTGCCTCAACGTCGCCGCCGACCGTGTTGAGCAGTATCAGAAGCCCCGAAATATTCTCCGAGGTGTTTATTTCAACAAGCTCGGGCAAAATGCTTTCGTATCTCGTGACCTTCTGATTTTCGCCTACCGAGTAATGCCCCTCGATCTGACCGACGAGCGTGATACACTTGAAATTTGATCTTTTTCTGCCCTTTTGTATATTTTCGCTATTATTTTGCGTCTCTTTTTCCATATTTTTTCCTTTCGGTGTCTTTACTTTTTATAAAAAGCGTGCTATAATAAATTGTTAGTATCAAGCCCCTGCTTTATACTGCGAATTTTATAAAATATTTTACTCACGCCGAAAAACATTCGGCAAAAGAAAGGAAAAAATAAAATGAAAAACTTTATCGTTGAAACCTCCGCAAGACACATTCACCTTTCCCAGAAGGATCTTGAGATCCTCTTCGGCGAAGGCGCAAAGCTCACCTTCAAGAAGGACCTCAGCCAGCCCGGTCAGTTCGCTTGCGAGGAGCGTCTTACCATTGAAGGACCTAAGAAGTCCATTCCTAACGTTATCGTTCTCGGACCCGTTCGTCCCGCAACTCAGGTTGAGCTTTCGTTCACCGATGCAAGAACCCTCGGTCTCGTTGCTCCCGTAAGAGAGAGCGGAGACGTTGCAGGAACTCCCGGCTGCAAGCTCATCGGACCTGCAGGTGAGGTTGAGATCGCAGAGGGCGTTATCATCGCAAAGAGACATATCCACATGACTCCCGCTGACGCTGAAGAGCTTGGCGTTTGCGACAAGGAGGTCGTTTCGGTTGCTATTGACGGCGCTGACAGAAAGACCGTTTACGGTGACGTAGTTGTAAGAGTGAACCCCAACTTTGCTCTCGCTATGCACATTGATACCGACGAGGCTAACGCCGCTTGCGCATTCGGTAACATCACCGGAACTATCGTTAAGTAATTAAAATGACTAAAAAGGAAAGCCGCTCGGTCCTTGTCGGACTGAGCGGCGGTCTCGATAGTACCTTCGCCGCCCTCTCGCTTATCGAGAAGGGTTACAAAGTTGAGGGTGCAGTTCTCCGCTTTTCAGAGCATACCGATATTTTGTCCGCAGAAAAAGCGGCAAGTGATCTCAAAATCAAGCTTCACGTTGTCGATTGCAGAGACGACTTTAAAAAATTCGTCACCGATAATTTCGTTTCGGAATATCTGCGCGGCAGAACGCCCAACCCCTGCGTCGTGTGTAACAGATACGTCAAGGTGGAGGGGCTTTTCAGAGCGGCAAAGGCGCTTGGCTTTGACTTTTTTGCCACAGGTCACTACTGCTCGGTAGGATATGAAAACGGAAGATACTTTATCAGAAGATCAAAGGACGAGTCGAAGGATCAGTCCTATATGCTCTGGGGACTCTCGCAGGAACAGCTTTCGATGCTCATAACTCCGCTCGAGGGACTCTCCAAGGACTATATCCGCTCTTATATGGCGAAAAAGGGCTTTGAGCAGGCAAGCGCAAAGGAAAGTCAGGACATCTGCTTTGTTCCAAACGGAGACTACGCAAGCTACGTTGCAGGTCACGCAGATAATATTCCGCGCGGAAATTTTATCGACAGAGACGGCAAGATCCTCGGCAAAAACAAGGGTATTATCCATTATACCGTCGGACAGAAAAAGGGACTCGGAATCGCGCTCGGCGAAAAGATGGCGGTCAGCGAGATAGACGCTGAAAGCGGCAACGTCACGCTCGTTAGAGCGTGTGACTACACGCCCGCGCACCGCATATACCTTGGCGAGATAGGCTTTCAGTATATAGAGTCGCTTGACTGTCTTGAAGGGTGTGATCTCAGCGTAAAGGTGCGCTACTCGGCAAAGCCGAGACGAGCGGTGATAAGTGAGGAAAACGGCAAGATATACGCCGATTTTGAGCCTCTTTTCCCCGACTGCGCGCCCGGTCAGTCTGCGGTATTCTATATCGGAGACCGCCTCGCATTCGGAGCATTTATCGAAGACGTCATAAGATAAAGCATAAAAAAAGAGCAGTTCATTTTGAACTGCTCTTTATTTTTTTACTTTTTCTTTTTAGCGATCACTGCAATTACGGTAGCGATGACAGCACAGCCAAGAACTGCGGCTACTATAATGATAGCAATGCTGGGCTTCTCGTCCTCAGACTCGTTTGCAGCGCCACTGTCGTTAGTTGCAGGAGCATCGGGAGCTTCGGGCTCGCTCGGAGCTTCGGGCTCACTCGGAGCTTCGGGTTCGCTCGGAGTTTCGGGAGCGTCAGCGGGAAGAGCGGCAATAGTGAACTCATCGAGAGTGAATACGATCGCCTGTCCTTCCATGTTCTGAGTAGCCTTGTAGTCAACCTTGGGAGCAAGGATGCCGCACTCGTTGCCGTAAGGAACGAGACCGGTCTGGTTGATAACCTCGGTGCCGTTTGCAGAAACCTTAACAGCACCTTCTGCGGTGAACTCAACTG
>JAZSKY010000040.1:0-9587 GCA_045535095.1 Eubacteriales bacterium
GTGAACGTATGAACGTGAAGCTTCACGATACTCTCTGTTTTGAATGCCACCACAGAATCACCCACACTCGCAAGAAATGCGCGCAGAGCGTCAATATCGAAATTATCAATATCGGTCTTCGAAGTCTGAAGCTGCAAAAGAAGCTCGGTACAATAGCCGTATGTCATTTCGCTGTTTTCGTTGAAGGCAAAGGAAACGGGGGCCGCCGCCTTGGGAGCAACCGTTTGAGTGCTCTCGGGCTCGTCGGTGGCCTCTTCGCCGTTAAGCACACGGTTGAAGCCCTCCATGATATAGAGAAGTCCCGCTCCGCCGCTGTCAACAACGCCCGCCTCCTTAAGCACCGAAAGTATTTCGGGCGTTCTGTCGAGAGATTCGTGCATCTCCTTGACGAGATCGGCAAAAAGCGAACGGATCGTGCTTTTTTCAGTTAAATTCTTTACCGCGTATTCTACCGCCTCGCGAGCGACCGTCAGAATAGTACCCTCGGTAGGTGTCATAACCGACGAATATGCCTGCTGTACGCCTATTTCGAGCGCGTGAGCGAGCGTTTTCGCATCAGCGCTGTGCGACTTTTCAAGTCCCTTTGCTATTCCTGCGAAGAACTGCGAGAGAATGACTCCCGAGTTTCCTCTCGCACCGAGAAGCATTCCGTGAGAGAGTGTCTTCATTACCTCGGCAAGGTCGTCCGAGTCCATATTTTCGATAGCGGCAATACCGCTTTCGATAGTCATTCGCATATTGTCGCCCGTATCTCCGTCGGGAACGGGGAATACGTTTAATTTGTTGACCTCGTCTGCGCTTGCGCGAAGCTGCTTTGCGCCTCCGCGAGCCATCTTCGAGAGAAGAAGTCCGCCGAGACATTTCATATTCACACCGCCGGGTTTAGCGGTCTTTTTTTCCTTCTTTGCCATATCGGATAGATCTCCTTGTGCGTTTGATTATCTATTTTTGCCTACGAAGAAGAGCGCAAGAGTTCCGGGACCCGAATGTGCGCCGATTACTGTGCCTACGTTTGTAATGAGATCGACGGTAGCGCCGTATCTCGTTTTGAGAAGCTCTGCAAGATATTCTGCATCTGCAAGGCAGTCTCCGTGAGAGATGAATATATCTGCTCCGTCAAGATTTGTGGCAAGCTCGCCGTACTTGTCGGCAAGAGCCGCGATAGCGGTCTTTCTTCCGCGCACCTTGGACAGGGGAATAAGATGTCCCTCGTTGTCCATGTGTAAAACAGGCTTGATTCCGAGCATATTGCCGAAGAATGCCGCTGTGGGACTTACTCTTCCGCCGCGTTTGAGATAGACGAGATCGTCAACTGTGAACCAGATTGAGATCCTAAACTTGATGTCCTGCGCAAAAGCGGCAGCCTCCTCAAGCGTTGCACCCGCGTTTTTCTTGTCAAGCGTGAGCTTCAATATAAGACCCTGACCCGCCGAAGCGCCGAGCGTATCAACGGTTATGATCTTTCTTTCGGGGTATTTCTCCGCAAGCTGACCGGCGGCAAGACGAGCCGAGTTGTAGGTGGTGCTGAGTCCGGACGAAAAGCCTATGTAGAGAATGTCCTTTCCTTCTCTTAAAATGTCCTCAAACGCCATAGAGAATGTCTCAACGTTGACTGCCGAGGTTTTTGCAACCGCGCCCTCGCGCATTCTCTGATAGAACTCGTCGGAGGTCATCTCGTCGTTTGAATATTCCTTGTCCTCGCCGTCAAAACGGAAGTTGAGACCGCGGTGGGGAACACCCCACTCGGCGAGTATTTCGGGGCTTATGTCACAGCCTGAGTCGGTGAAAATAACGTAACTGTTCATTGCTTTTCTCCCTGTAATCAGTTTTCGTATTCAGATGATATTTTGTGCAGATTTTCGCTTATCACAGCGAGTGCGCGGTACATAATGGCGCGCTCCTCCTCGCTGATTCCTGCGCTTGCCTGCTCAAGGATGCTGTCAATTCTCTCGGAGAGCTGTTTTCCTATAATATATCCCTTCTCGGTAAGCTCAAGCGGACGCTTATACTTCTTGTTGCCCTTGTCAACAGTTTCAATATAGCCGCCCTTTTCGAGATATTCGATAGATCTTGAGACTGCCGCTTTGTCCTCCTCACACACCTCGCAAAGCTCCTTTGCGGTGAGCGACTGCATAGTGTAGAGGTAGTAAATGCAGGAAACGTGCGTGCTTTTCAGCTCAAGCTCTGCCATTTCTCCCGTTTTTATTTTTCTGATGCTTCTGCTTATTTTGTTGATAAGCAGGGTAAAGGTTTTAAATCTTTCTTGCATAGCTACTCCATAATAAGCGTAATAACCAGACAATTATAACACACTTTTGTTGATTTGTCAACGAGAAGGGTGACGATAAGGAAAAAATAATGAAAAAACGCAAAGGGCAGAGTGCCTTTTGCGTTTTAAATCATTTATTTTTCGGGTGTATAGCTGTCCTTGAGGCTGACTATACGGTTAAATGTGTTGGGATATTTGGAATCCTTTACGAAATAACCGGTGCGCACGAACTGGAACTTGTCTCCCGCCTCTGCGCTGTCAAGAGCGAGCTCGACCTTGCATCCCTCGAGCTTTTTGAGCGACTCGGGATTCAGATAATCGTTGTAGGTAGCACCCTCAGGCATATCGTTGAGGTTGGGGATAGTGAAGAGCTTGTCGTAAAGCATGATGTCAACGTCGCGGCAGTAACTTGCGGAGAGCCAGTGGATAGTACCCTTGACCTTGCGTCCGTCGAGAGGCTTGTTGTTGCCCGATTCGAGGTCGGCAGTACAGTGTATCTCAACGATATTTCCGTTTTCGTCCTTTATAACCTCGTTGCACTTAACGATGTAAGCGCCCATAAGACGAACCTCGCCTTCGGGCTTCATACGGAAGAACTTGGGAGGAGGATTGTCCGAGAAATCGTCCGCGTCGATATATACCTCGCGAGTGAAGGGGATCATACGTTCTCCTGCTTCGGGATTCTGCGGATTATTCGAAACGGGGAAGTATTCTACCTTGTCCTCGGGATAGTTGGTAACAACCACCTTGATAGGATTCATAAGCGCGATGCGGCGCTCTGCGCTCTGATTGAGCTCTTCGCGAATGCAGTGCTCAAGAAGCTCGATGTCAACGATGCTGTACGCCTTTGCAATTCCTGCGCGCTTTACGAAATCGAATATAGCGGCAGGGGTGTATCCGCGTCTGCGGAGACCGCAGATAGTGGGCATACGGGGATCGTCCCAGCCGTCAACAAGACCGGTCTCAACGAGCTGACGGAGATAACGCTTGCTCATTACGGTATAGGTTACGTTAAGACGTGCAAACTCTCTCTGCTTTGGAGCAGGCGAGAAGATACCGATGTTTTCTATTACCCACTCGTAAAGAGGTCTGTGATTTTCAAATTCAAGCGAGCAGAGCGAGTAGGTGATACCCTCAAGCGCGTCCTGAATCGGATGAGCGTAGTCGTAAAGGGGATAGATGCACCATTTGTCGCCCTGACGGTGAGGATGTGCGCGGACTATTCTGTAAATAGCAGGGTCACGCATATTCATGTTGGGAGATGCCATGTCGATCTTTGCACGAAGAGTTTTCGATCCGTCGGGGAATTCGCCGTTCTTCATACGCTCAAAGAGATCGAGGTTTTCCTCGATAGAGCGGTTTCTGTAAGGACTTTCCTTGCCCGCTTCTGTAAGAGTACCTCTGTACTCGCGCATCTCGTCTGCCGAAAGATCCCAAACGTACGCCTTGCCGTCCTTTATAAGCTTTACTGCGAACTCGTAGCACTTGTCAAAGTAGTCCGATCCGTAGAAAACGCCGCCGGTCGGCTCTGTTCCGAGCCAGCAGAGGTCGTTGTAGATCGAGTCAACGTACTCGGTGTCCTCCTTTACGGGGTTGGTGTCATCGTAACGGAGATTGAAAAGTCCGCCGTACTTCTTCGCGGTTGCGTAGTTGATGTATATCGCCTTTGCAGAGCCTATGTGAAGATATCCGTTAGGCTCGGGCGGAAAACGGGTGTGAACGGTGTCGTTTATTCCTGCCTCAAGCTCGGCGTCGATAATATCGTGAATGAAATTAGGTCCTATCGAAAAGATCTCGTCTTTGTTCATTTTGAAATTCTCCTGTTAATTAAAGAGTGTCTATTGCTGCCTTGACTCTCGCTACCGTGCGATCGTAGCCGAGTATCTTTGTTATCTCGTAAAGATCGGGCGAGTTCTGACGTCCCGTGATAGCGATGCGTAAAAATCCGCTGACGTCTCCGACGTGTCCCTTGAACTTTTCGGGCTCTGCCTTGTACGCCTTGACGTCACTCGAGAAGCCAAGCTTTTCGGAGATCGACTTTACGTTCTCAAACCAGCCGTTGTTGTCAAGCGAGGGATCAAACGTGCTTGCGTACTCGCTGAGCGCCGCTTTTATATCTGCCTTGTCGAAGTTTTCGGGATAGGAATCTACCTGCTCAAACAGCTCGTCATAGAAGAAGGACATATAAGCCTTTGCCTCGTTCCACTTTGCAAGGTCCTTTCTCGGTTTTTTGCCGCCGCGACCGATCGAAAGTATGCGCTTTGCGTACTCGGGATCTCTCACAAGGAGAGCGGAGAACTCGCCGTCGTAGTCTCTTGCCCACTCGGATATTCCTGCGTACGCTCTCTCCGCGTCCATACGCGAGATAGTGGTCTTGGAAACGTCTGTGAACTTGTCAAGGTCGAAAAGCGCACCCGAGGTGTTCATCTTCTTTATAGAGAAGGGGAAGCTCTTCCAGTCTGCGTCGGGATTTGCGCGTCTCCACTCCTCGTAGTTCGAGTTGAGAAGAGTCATAACGTACTCAATGACCGATTCGGGCGGATAACCCTCTGCCTTGTAGTCTGCAAGAGCGGCACCCTTGTCACGCTTGGAAAGCTTCTTCTTGGAAGTTCCCTCAAGCTTCATAAGCTGAGCAAGGTGCATGTATTTGGGCATTCTGAAATTCAGGTATCTGAAAAGCTGAATGTGCTTTGCAAGGCTGGGGAGCCATTCCTCACCGCGGATAACGTGGGTAGTGCCCATAAGATGATCGTCAATGGCGTGAGCAAAGTGATAGGTCGGAATTCCGTCCGATTTGAGAAGGACGAAATCCTCGTCGTTCTCGGGGATCTGAAGCGATCCCTTGATAAGATCGGTAAAGGGAGTTTTCTTCTCGGGGTCGCCGAGCGCGAGAATACGAAGCACGAAGGGATCGCCCGCTTTAAGATGCGCCTCGACCTCCTCGATGGTGATAGCTCTCTGTGCCGCCTGACGCTCGGCTCTCTGTGCGCTCTCGTCTGAGTGCCAGTCCTTGTTCTTTATTTCTGCCTTCTTGTCGGTGACCTTCAGCGCCTCAAGCTCCTCCTCGGACGAGAAGCAGGGATACGCCTTGCCCTCGAGAACGAGCTGCTTTGCGAAAACGTGATAGATGTCCGCGCGGTGGCTCTGACGGTAAGGCCCGTAAACGCCGTTGTCTCCGTTTGCTACTGCGCCCTCGTCAAACTCGATGCGGTAGTATGCAAGAGTGTTTATAAGATCCTCCTCTGCGCCCTCAACCTCGCGCTTTGAGTCGGTGTCCTCGACGCGGAGATAGAAGATACCCTCGCTCTGATGAGCAAGTCTCTCGTTTACAAGAGCAGGGAAAAGCGTTCCGAAGTGAATAAAGCCTGTCGGCGAGGGAGCAAGACGGGTCACCTTCGCTCCTTCGGGAAGAACTCTTCTCGGGAAAGACGCTTCAAGCTCCTCGGGAGTCTTTGTGACGTTCGGGAAAAGAAGGTCTGCAAGATATTTGAAATCCATATATTTTTTGTCCTTTCGACTTGTTTTTATAATCAATTTGTTATTATAGCATAATAATTTCGATTTGTCTATATTTTTGCGCAAAATATTTGATAAAAGAATGAGGAAATGTGCATCGCGTTGCCGAGTCTGTTTCCAAATTGTAAACACGAAAATATTTTTCAAAAAGGACTTGCAATTTTCGACTTTCATCAGTATAATATACAGTGGCGGACGATGGTTTTAAAACTTTGTCAAAAAATTGTCGAAAGCCGCAAACGCAGTAAAAAAATAAAAAAACATAAATCAAGTTAGGAGACTCAAAAACATGACTAACAACAAGTTTGTTACAAGTTGGATCGACGAAATGGCTGCTCTCACTTGCCCCGACAAGATCGTATGGATCGACGGAAGCGAGGAGCAGGCAGAAGCACTCCGTGCAGAGGCAATCGCAAACGGCGAGATCATCAAGCTCAATCAGGATCTTCTCCCCAACTGCTACCTCCACAGAACTGCAATCAACGACGTTGCACGCGTAGAGGGCAGAACCTTCATCTGCACTCCCACCAAGGAGGACGCAGGAAACATCAATAACTGGATGGATCCCGCAGAGATGTACGCAAAGCTCAATAAGCTTTACAAGGGCGCTATGAAGGGAAGAACGATGTACGTTATTCCTTATTCCATGGGCGTTGTAGGCAGTGACTTCGCAAAGTACGGAATCGAGCTTACCGACTCTATCTACGTTGTACTTAATATGCTCATTATGACCAGAGTCGGCACTAACGTGCTTGAGGCTCTCGGCGATAGCGCCGACTATATCAAGGGACTTCACGCAAAAGCTGACCTCGACGAAGAGAACAGATATATCGTTCACTTCCCGCAGGATAACACCATTATGTCGGTTAACTCGGGCTACGGCGGAAACGTTCTTCTCGGAAAGAAGTGCTTCGCACTCAGAATTGCTTCCTACCTCGGAAGAAAAGAGGGCTGGATGGCAGAGCACATGCTCATTCTCGGAATTGAATATCCTAACGGCGACGTTAAGTATATCACCGCTGCATTCCCCTCGGCTTGCGGAAAGACCAACCTCGCTATGCTCATTCCTCCGCAGTTCCTTGCTGAGAAGGGATATAAGGTATGGTGCGTAGGTGACGATATTGCATGGCTCAGAGTCGGTGCAGACGGACGTCTTTATGCAGTTAACCCTGAGAACGGCTTCTTCGGAGTTGCTCCCGGAACTAACGATAAGTCCAACCCCAACGCGCTCGCAACCACTATGCGCGATACCATCTTCACCAACGTTGTTCACGACCTCGATAACAACACCGTTTGGTGGGAAGGCCTCAACGATAATCCTCCCGTTAACGCGATCGACTGGAAGGGTAATCCTTGGGACTACAAGAAGTACGATAAGAACAATAAGGCAGCAACCGCAGGCGCGCATCCCAACTCGCGTTTCACCGCACTTGCAAAGAACTGCCCCTGCATCTCTCCCGAGTTCAATAGCACCATCGGTGTTCCCGTATCTGCTATCGTATTCGGCGGAAGACGCGCAAAGACCGCTCCCCTTGTATATCAGTCGTTTAACTGGCGCAACGGCGCGTTCGTCGGATCGATCATGGCTTCCGAGACTACCGCTGCAGCTGCAGGCGCAGTCGGCGTAGTTCGCCGTGACCCGATGGCAATGAGACCCTTCGTTGGCTACAATATGGGCGAGTACTGGGCACACTGGGTTGAGATGGGCAAGAGAATCCCCAACGCTCCCAAGATCTTCCACGTTAACTGGTTCCGTACCGACGATAACGGCAACTTCATTTGGCCCGGATTTGGCGACAATATGAGAGTCCTTCTCTGGATCCTCGACCGTTGCGAGGGTAAGGTTGATGCAGTTGAGACCGCTATCGGATACGTTCCGAAGATCGAGGACCTCCAGCTCGAGGGTCTTGACATCGACGAGGCAACCATCAAGGAGCTTCTCAGAGTTGAAGCTGACTGGTGGAAGGAAGATATCGTAGATATCAAGAAGTTCTACGAGCTCGTTGGCGACGCAGTTCCCGCAGAAATGTACGAGGAGCTTGCAGCTCTCGAAAAGAGACTCGGCTAATTAAAAAGATAAAATCCGCTCTGCTCTCGCAGGGCGGATTTTTTTCGTAAAAAAACATCAAAAAACATAAAAAACTTTGCAAAAAGGTATTGACAAACCGAAAAAAGTGTTGTATAATCACAAGGTAAACCGAAGACAGCAGGTTTCAGTAAAAGCACAGCTTTCCTGCCGAGGTATAAGATTGAGAATATTTTGCGGCATTATGCCACAGCTCCGTCTTTCCTCCGCATGCCACTGTGCAAACAGTCGCATACGTTTTCGGAAAGATTTTTTTATTTCAGGAGGTGAAAACACAATGCCAAGCATTAAGATCCTTGAACAGAAGCAGGCTGACGTTGCAGCTCTTACCGAGAAAATTCAGAATTCGGTATCGGGTGTTGTCGTAAGCTATGCAGGTATCACCGTTGAAGCAGACACCAAGCTTCGTAAGGAACTCCGTGAAGCAGGCGTAGAGTACAAGGTTTACAAGAACTCTATCACCGGCAGAGCTTGCGAGAACGCAGGTTACGGAGAGATTAAGGAGTATCTTAACGGAATGGTTGCTATCGCAGTTTCCGCAGAAGATGCAGTTGCTCCCGCAAAGATCCTTAAGAAGTACGCTGACGAGATCGAATCCTTCGAGATCAAGGCAGGATATGTTGACGGTGCAGTTATCGGCGCAGACAAGGTTGAAGCACTCGCTAAGATCCCGCCGAAGCCTATCCTCGTTGCAAAGCTCATGGGCGGTATGAAGAGCCCCGTTTCGAAGCTCGCTATCTGCCTGAAGGCAATCGTAGACAAGAACGGCGAAGCAGCTCCCGCAGAGGCGTAAGCCAAAAAAGGACTGTCACTCTTCTACGTAGCGGAGCGTAGGGAAGTGTAAAATATCCGCAAACATAATAAAATTTTAAAATAAAACATTTTTTGGAGGTATAATTAAAATGGCTACTGAAAAGATTACCAATCTCTTTGAAGAGATCAAAACTCTCACTATACTTGAAATGAACGAGCTCGTATCGATGCTCGAAGAGGAATTCGGCGTTTCCGCAGTTGCAGTTGGCGGCGCAGCAGTTGCTGGCGCAGGCGAGGCAGCTCCCGCAGCAGAAGAGAAGACCGAGTTCGACGTTATCCTTGTTGACGCAGGCGCAAGCAAGCTCAACGTTATCAAGGTTGTTCGCGAGATTACCGGACTTGGACTTAAGGACGCTAAGGACCTCGTTGAGGCTGCTCCTAAGGCACTCAAGGAAGGCATTTCCAAGGACGAGGCTGACAAGCTCAAGGCTCAGATCGAAGAGGCTGGCGCTAAGGTTGAAATCAAGTAATTTTTACTTGACTGAAAAATCTAAAAAAGATAAGCCGCTTTTCCCGAAAAGGAGAAAAGCGGCTTTACTTTTTTTGCTTTTTAACTTGACAAAAACGCGCCGCTGTGGTATAATCACAAGGTAAAATACGCATAGGGATATCGCCAAGTGGTAAGGCACAAGACTTTGACTCTTGCATTTCGCTGGTTCGAGTCCAGCTATCCCTGTAAAACCAAAAGCACAGCCACACGGCTGTGCTTTTGGTTTTACCCGTGAAAGAAGTGACGAGAACCACTCAATGCGAAGCATTGATAGTTTTCGCGAGAGGTGAGTGAAAAATAAAGCAAAACATAGGCGAAAACTTTGGTTCAGAGTCCAGCTCGGATTTCATCGTGAGAAGCACGATTTCATTTTCTTTGGGTCTGTGTACAGATCCAAACCGCCACACCGTAGG
>JAZSKY010000005.1:0-8021 GCA_045535095.1 Eubacteriales bacterium
AGAATACATTGAAGCAGGAGCCAGCCATGTGATTGTGACATCCTATGTGTTTAAAGATGGAGAAATCCATTGGGAAAATCTGAAGAAACTAGTAGAGGTAGTGGGCAAAGAACATGTGGTGCTTGATCTTAGCTGTCGCAAGAGGGATGGAAGGTACCATGTGGTGACTGACAGATGGCAGACTTTCACAAACGTAGTGGTTGACGCGGAACTTTTAACTACACTTGCTGAGTATTGCAGTGAGTTCTTAGTTCATGGAGTTGACGTGTAGGGGAAGTCTTCGTGTGAAGAGGTGGAATTAGTGAAGATTCTTGCAGACTGGAATCGAATTCCAATTACTTATGCGGGCGGAATCGGAAGCATGGACGACTTAAAAGTGTTTGAAAAATGATAAAAACGAGCCAAGAATTTTCTCTGTTGTTCTTGACGGAGAATTTGCGGGCACAAAATATCGGCAGAGAACTTGTTTTCTCTGCCGATTTGTGGTATAATGGAAGCGATAAAACTTTGGAGGAGTAAGTATGTCGCTCGATTACAACGAAAAGAATATTACTCTTGCAAAAAATCTTCGTAAAAATGCTACACCGCAGGAGAACCATCTGTGGTACGATTTTCTATCAAAATATGAAATCAGATTTCAAAGACAAAAAGCCATGTCTGCGAGTATATCGATGTCGCCGTAAAAGCCTCCCTCCGAGAGGGAGTGGGACCGCGTTAGCGGTGGAAGGAGCCTTTGGGTGACTTTAGGTTTGGATAAATCTTATTGTATCGCGCTCTCCCTCAGTCGCCTACGGCGCCAGCTCCCTCCCGGAGGGAGCCTTGGGCTACGCACAACCTTAGGGGTATGGGCTTTGCCCGAAGCCTTTGTAATACAAAGGCGAAACTGGCGATAAATGAAGGAGATTATTCTATGTTCCCGATCGAGTTGGATGGAGCAATTGTTCTTTACTATACCTTGCAAGATAATTATGGTTATATCATTTTTCCAAATGGAGAAATTGCTGATTATTATCGTTACCTTGCGATTTGCCAATACCCCAAAGATGATAGATATTATTTATTCTGTTGCGATGAGAATTATGAAGTAGTAAATGATACGCTACATGATAGCATTGAAGAATGTATGGCGATTGCTTCACAGTACAAAGATAAAATCGTTTGGAATAAAGCGTAGTAATCTATCAAGTCAAATAAAGATACCCCGACAGACATTTTTTGAAAATCTGTCGGGGATAATTATTTGTTTCCTGCGGATTAAATCAAGTAAGGTTATTTATGATTTCTCCGCTAAGAACATCACGCTTTTTACGTCGCCGCGTTTTATTTAGTTTTACTCGCCCTTGCTCGAGAAGATCTTGTTTATAAGCATCGTGGAAAGAACTATGATTCCGATAACGATGAAAATTCCGAGCATACCGATTCCCATATATTTGAGGTTTTCTATAAATGCCTGTACGTTCATTTTTTACCTCCCTTTACATAAAGAACTTGAGAATAAGACCGCCCGCGATAACCGATGCGATCTGTCCCGATACGTTTACGCCTATCGAGTGCATAAGAAGGAAGTTCTGCGGATCCTCCTTGATGCCCATCTTGTGAACTACGCGTCCCGACATAGGAAACGCCGAAATTCCTGCCGCGCCGATCATCGGGTTGATCTTCTTTTTGAGGAAGAGGTTCAGGAATTTTGCGAAAAGCACGCCGCCCGCAGTGTCGAAAATGAAGGCGAAAAGTCCGAGTCCGAGAATGAGGAGAGTCTCCTTCTGAAGGAACTTATCCGCTTCCATCTGACAAGCGATGGTGATTCCGAGGAATATCGTAATGAGGTTTGCAAGAACCTTCTGCGCGGTCTCGGAGAGCGAGTCGAGCACTCCGCACTCGCGGATAAGGTTACCGAACATAAGAAATCCGACGAGAGCGACCGATTCGGGAGAGAAAAGTCCCGCAACCACCGTAATGATTATCGGGAAGAGTATCTTCGTGGTCTTGGAAACGCTCTTTCCCTCGTAGGGCATACGGATCATACGCTCCTTTTTGGTGGTGAGGAGTCTTATTACGGGCGGCTGAATTATCGGCACGAGAGCCATATAGCTGTATGCCGCAACCATTATCGCGCCGAGATATTCGGACTGAAGCTTGATAGCAACGCTTATCGCGGTAGGTCCGTCTGCCGCACCGATTATAGCGATAGACGCCGCGTCGTTTATCGGGAAGAACATAGAGGCAAGGCAGAGGGTGAAGAATATACCGAACTGCGCCGCCGCACCGAAGATCATAAGCTTCGGGTTAGAAAGAAGCGGTCCGAAGTCTATCATCGCGCCTATTCCGATAAAGAGAATGAGCGGGAAAAGCTCGTTGGAAATTCCTGCGTTAAACAGGGTGGTGAGCGGCCCTTCCGCTCCTATTGCGCCCGAAAACGGGAGATTTACGAGTATCGCGCCAAATCCCATCGGGAGAAGAAGAGTGGGCTCCATATCCTTCTTTATCGCAAGATAAATAAGGATTCCGCCGATCAGCCACATTATAACGTGTCCGTACGTGATCTCGCCAAAGCTGCTGAAAAGTTCTAAAAGTTCTTTCATCGTTCTGTTCCTTTAATGTTATTATCTAATCGTCTGATTGTATGACTTAATTATTGTATCACTTGTTTCGCAAAAAGTCAAGCGAAATTTGGATTATTTTGCACGCTACGTAAAATTTTATGCAAAAACTCCCCGAAACGACTCTTTCGCTTCGGGGAAGGTTTATATTTTAGTGTAAAACAAGCTCAAGTCCGACTATTGCGGCGGTCATCGTAGGGATGGACACGTCCGCGCCGTACTTTATAAATCCTGCAAAGGAAAGCTTCTCGCCCTGCTTTTTGAGCATCGCAGTCCACATAATTCCGGCAAGCGCGCCGACCGGTGTGAAGAACGCTCCGAGATTTGAGCCTATGACCGAGGCATAGAGCGCGGCAAGTCTTTCGCTACCCGAAAGAGTCTCGCTGAGCGAGGAGAAAAGAACGCTCATCGGGATATTGTTTATGAGATTCGATCCAAAGAAGGACGCCACTCCGTATCCGATTATCGCATCGCCGCCCGACAGAAGAGACGCAAGCCTCTCGGTCGCGCCAACCTTTCCGAGTGCAAGGACGAGAACGAACATTGATATAATAAAAGGAATGATCTCGTAGGGTGCGTGGGCAAAGGTCGAGGATATTTTCGCAAAGCCCTTCCCTCTCACAAGGAGTATCACGAAGGAAATTACAAAAAGGCTGATGCACGCAGAGAGCGATATGAGCCACATCGGCAGATCGAAATAGGAGGAGACCGCCATCAGCGCGATGCACAGAGCAAGATGTCCGAGTGCTACGAAGGTGAGCGTTTTGTCCTCTATTTTCACGCTCTCACAGACCGCGTCAAGCGGCTTTCTGAGCTGCTTTGAGAAGAGGAGTCTCAGTACCGCAAATGATACCGCGCCTGCAAGCAGAGTGGGCATTATCATCGTGAGGGTGTACTGCAAGAAGGATACGCCCGTCCCTGTCATGAGATAAATATTCGTGGGATTTCCTATCATAAGGACCATACTCCACGTATTTGCCGCAACAAATTCGCAGATGAGATATGGGAGCGCGTCTATTTTCGCGTTGTGCGCAAAATAGCAGATAAAGGGCGTAAAGGTGAGAACTATTATATCGTTTGAGGTAAACACCGTCAAAATCGAAACGATGGCGTACACCCAGAAAAACAGCGAGCTTTGACTTGCTCTCGCGTGTCCGAGGACGTACGACGCGAGGAATCTGAAGAATCCCACGCTATCGAGAAAGACCGACATCAGAGTCATCGACAGAAAGAGAACGAGTATTTTTATGGGATTTATCTCGCTATCGGCGGTGAGTCCTGCAAATATCTCGGAAAGCGATATTTCACCGAGGAAAACGAGAAGAAGCGCTCCTATAAGGGGCGGAAAATAGTATATGCTGACCGAGTGTCCGCGAACGTCCACAGACGGCTTTACGAGTATCGTTGCAACGAACACCGCGCAGGTCAAAAGGAAGATAACGACGGTTGTCATTTTCTGTATCTCCATAATTTTCAGATATTTGTCTTTACCAAGTGATAATAATAGCACATTTTTTATCAAAAATAAAGAGCTTTACTTAACATTTTTTCTCTCTTTTATAGGGCGCGCCTTGTAGAAGATAGACAAAAACGAAAACCCACAGGCCGTCCTGTGGGTTTTCTTCATTATAATTATATATTATGCTGCAGGGTTTTCGGTGTTCTCTCCGCCCTCGGGAGTGGAGGGAGTCGAAGGTGTCGAAGGAGCCGAAGGCTTATAAACGGGAACGTTCGAGGAGAAGCTCCAGCCGAGCGACTTTGCAACAGATGCAACGTACGAATCGGTCTCTGCATAAACCTTTGCGGTAGTGCTTCCCTTGAGAACGTCGTTTCCGATCTCAAGTGCGCCTGCGATCGCGCCTTCCTCAGCATCCTCGCCAAGCTCATAAGCTGTCTTTGTGAAGATAAGCTCCTTGAGACTGGTGCATCCTGCGAATGCTTCGTCGCCGACGGTCTTGAGGTATGCAGGAAGAATGACTACCTTAACGGTGGTGTTGTCCTTGAATGCGCCTGCCGCGATCTCTACGATATAGAGGTCGCCAACTCTGAGGCTTTCGGGAACGATAACCATCTCTGCCGAGCCGAGATACTTGATAATTCTGATTCCGTCTCTGGTGATCGGAACTACCGTCTCTTCGCCGGTCTCTTCGTTTACAACGGTCTCCTCACCGACAACTATCGCGTCATCGATAATCTCGTACTCGTAATCAGCAAAGAACTGATCTGCGATTCCGTTTACTCTACCGATAGCTTCGTAGTTTACGGTTTGGCCGTTCATATCAACGTAGGAAAGAATATAGTTTTCAAATTCTGTGCCAAGGTATCCCTTGAGAGTGAAGTTCGGGTTTACAAGAGGCTTCTTGATAAGTCCCTCGGGAACGTTTTCGTTTTCGAGGAATCCGAAAGCATAGCCTTCGAGCTTAACGACGTTCTTGTTTATGGTAACCTCGGTAATGCCGGGGCAGTTGAAGAAGGATCCGCGTCCGTATTCAACGATGTTTTCGCCAAGATTGATCTCTTTGAGCGAGGTGCAGTTCATAAACACCTGAACACCGATAGCGGTAACGGCGTCCGAAAGAACTACGGTCTCGAGCGAGGTGCAATCCTTGAAGAGTCCTGTTCCGAGTCTTGCGATATTTCCGAGAATTGCCGCGCTCTTCAGCGAGGTGCATCCGTCGAAGAGTCCGACGTTAGCGTCCGCAGTACCTACGATAGCGTTGCAGGTTGCAGGAAGAATAGCACTCTCGAGCGATACGCAGTTGGAGAACGCGCCCATTCCGATAGATTCAAGTCCGATCTTGTCAAGGTTTATATCCTTGAGAGAAGCGCAGTTCTTGAATACGCCACCGCCGAGAACTGTGAGCGAAGCAGGAAGCTTGATGCTTGCAAGCGATGCGCAGCCTTCAAATGCAAAGAGCTCAATGTCGGTAAGCGATACTCTGAGGTCAACAGTCTTGAGGTTTTCGCAGCCCGAGAAGGTTCCGTCCTCGAGAACGAGGATAGGCTGCTTGATTACGTTTTCCTCGTCGATTACGATTTCGCGCTCGCTCTTAGTAGCACCGAGTACGGTAACGCTTTCAAGAGCCTTGCAGTCGCGGAATATGTAAGTTCCGAGTCCAACTACGGTTGCGGGAATAGTGAACTGCTTGATAGCAGTGCCTGCGAACGCCTGATCACCGATCGAGGTGATAGCGCCGAAGCTTACGTTTGCAAGCGATGCGCTGCCTATGAATGCCTTTGCAGGAATCTCGGCAACTGCCGCGGGAAGGGCTAAGGAGGTTATGTTAAGCGCTCCGAACGCTCCTTCGCCGATGAGCTTGAGCGAAGCAGGAAGCTTGATCTCGGAAATAGCTGTGCAGCCGTAGAATGCGTACTTTCCGATGGACTCTACCTTGTTTCCGATGGAAACGGTAGCAGCGCCTGTGCAGTTGTAGTATGCGTTATCTCCTATCGAAACAACACTACCGGGAATTACGATAGCCTCAATAGCCTTACAGCTGCTGAACGCTTTTGCGCCGATAGTCTGGATCTGCGATCCAATGGTAATGTCCTTGAGGTTGTAGCAGTCTGCAAACGCTCCGTCTCCGATGTTTGCAAGAGAAGCGTTAAGCTCTACTGCGGTGATTTTTTCACAGGATGCGAATATTCCGTTTGCAAGAGTTTCGAGATCTGCGTCAAGCGTGACCTCGGAAAGATTTTTACAGCCATAGTAAACCTTGTTTCCGTATGCGATGCCGCTCTTTACGTTTACGCTTTCAAAAGCGGTGAATGCAAACGCTTCGTCTCCGATAGAGGTGAGCGATGCAGGGAATACAATGGTCTTGAGGTTAGCGCAGTTCTTGAACGCGCCGCTCGCAATAGCAGTAATGGTAGCAGGAAGCTTGATCTCGGAAGCGCCTACCTTATAGAAGGCGTCCTTTCCGATAACCTTTACGGTAGCGGTCTTCTGAGTTCCGGGAACGTCGCCCTCGGTGCAGTCGGTGCATTCGTCGTCGGAGGTGTCCTCTCCCTCGCCTTCGTCGGCAAGAGCTACAACCTCTGCGCCTTCTCCCTCGGTCTCGGTATCTCCTTCTCCCTCGGTAACGTCATCACCCTCGGTGACGTCATCTCCCTCAGTCTCTCCGTCCTCGATATCTCCCTCGTCCTCTTCAGGCTCTTCGGGAATTATCTCGGGAACGATATAGTCAACCGTTTCGGGGATCTCTATCGTGTCGAGCGGGCAGAGGCAGTCGTAAACGACAGCGCCGTCCTCATATATATAGTAGATCACATTTCTGAAAGCCACGCTCGTGATATACTTTCCGAGTCCGTAGTCGATAGGATTGGGGGCTTCTTCTTCCTTTTCTCCCTCGAACCCTTCTCCCGGATTAGTACTGGGCGTTTCTTCTTCCGGCGGTGTTATACCGCTAGGTGTCTCGTCCTCGCTTTGACAAGCGAAAAGAGAAAGCAGCATGACAGACGCAAGCAAAAGTGCGATAATTTTCTTCATGATATTCACTCCTGTATAAGTAATCACTTTATTATATAACATTAAAGCCGTTATGTCAAGAGAATTGTCAAGTTTTTTCGCCAAAACTCTTGACAAATCTGTTAAGAGGGTGTATATTAAATATGAAAATTGCATACGTGAACAGTCAGGGGTGCTGCACAGCGGCTGAGACGGCGTAACGCCGAACCCTTCAACCTGATACGGATAATACCGGCGGAGGAAGATTTGTCATAAGAAAAGCACATCAAGATCCGCACGCTTATAGCCTGCGGATCTTTTTTCATATCACACCGACTGCACCGTGGCAAAATAATTATTTTAAGGAGGGAACTATTTTGAAACGTTCCGAAAAACTCAAAAAACTCATCGTTTGCGCGCTCGTTATCGCTATGTCGAGTGTGCTCAGCTTCCTTAAGATCGATATGCCTATGGGCGGCGGTCTTACCGTTTGCAGTATGGTGCCTCTCGTTCTCACCGCATTCATTTACGGTCCGAAGTGGGGACTTTCCTGCGCCTTCGTTTACAGCGTTTTCCAGCTCCTTTTCGGACTTGATAACCTCGCTTACGCAACAAACTGGTATCTCGCTCTTATGATCGTTCTCTTTGACTATATCGTTGCCTACTCGGTTATCGGTCTGGCAGGATTTTTCAGAGACGAAAATCGCTCGGTCAAGAGAATAATTATCGCATCGGTAGTAGTGCTTTCTCTCAGACTCGCCTGCCACTTTATTACGGGAGCATTTGTCTGGGACGCCCTCTGGCCCAACGAATTCGGACTCTCGCCCGTTATATATTCGCTCGCATATAACTCGATATATATGGTCCCCGAGATCGTTATCACCTCGCTTGTGTGCGCCCTCGTTTGTCCCGCAGTAAAGGACAAAATATAAACATCTCTCAGCTGTGTGCAAAACCGCCGCGACCGCTCGGTC
>JAZSKY010000026.1:0-40283 GCA_045535095.1 Eubacteriales bacterium
AGGTCATTTTTCTTGCCTTTATTATATCACAAAACTGTATACAATCATCTTGCACTACCTGTATACTATCATACTACACTGTACACCTGTATCCGCCCGAAAAAGCCTTCTCCTTGATGGAGAAGGTGGCGGCGAAGCCGACGGATGAGGTGAACTCTGTCCAACGAAAAAGTCCGCACAAACACATAAAACAAAACCGCCGAAATTCGGCGGTTTTATTTTCAATTACTTGATATTGACGATAACGCGCTTTCCGTCAAGGTTAGCCGCCGATTTCATAACCGTACGGATAGCCTTGGCTATGCGACCGTGGCGGCCGATAACCTTGCCCATATCGCCTTCTGCGACGCTGAGCTCGAAAGTCACGGAGTCGTCAGTCTCATCGGTAACGATGACCGTAACCTCATCAGGATTGTCAACGAGAGCTTTGGCCATGTCGATGAGAATCTGCTTTAAATTGGCCATTATTTCCTCCGTTTGAGATTACTTAATGATCTCGTTCTTCTTGAGAAGGGCCTTAACGGTCTCGGTGGGCTGTGCGCCGTTCTTGATCCAGGTTGCTGCCTTGTCTGCGTCGATCTTAACCTCTGCAGGGTTGGTCATGGGGTTGTAGTATCCGATCTCTTCGATGAATCTTCCGTCACGAGGGAATCTCGAATCTGCTACTACGATGCGGTAAAAGGGGCTCTTCTTTGCGCCCATTCTTCTGAGTCTGATTTTAACTGCCATTTTTTGTTCCTCCAAAATAAATGATTTTTATATTTTTTTATTTTCTATGTTAAAAGGGAAGAGAGAATCTTCCTTTTTTACCAAATTTGCCCGAAGAAAGCTGCTTCATCATCTTGTTTATCTGATCAAACTGCTTCAGCACTCGGTTGACCGCCTCTACCGACGTTCCGCTACCCTTTGCTATACGCACCTTGCGCGAATAGTTGAGAATGTCGGGACGGCGTCTTTCCTTTTTCGTCATCGAGCGAATGATAGCCTCGGTCTGCGCTATTGCCTTTTCATCGACCTTTGCGTCGGACAGCTGTCCCGGCTTTATTCCGGGGATCATTCCTGCGAGCTGGTCGAGCGATCCCATATTTCTTATCTGCTCGAACTGCTCGAGATAATCGTCGAGAGTGAAGGACGATTCGAGGATCTTCTTTTCAAGCTCTGCCGCCTTCTTTTCGTCGAATGCCGCCTCCGCTTTTTCGATAAGAGTGAGCATATCGCCCATTCCAAGGATTCTCGATGCCATTCTATCGGGATAGAATGGCTCGATAGTGTCGAGCTTTTCGCCCATACCGACGAATTTTATCGGCTTTCCGGTGATATATTTTACCGAAAGCGCCGCACCGCCACGGGTGTCGCCGTCAACCTTGGTGAGAACTACGCCAGTAATTCCGACCTGTCTGTTGAACTCGTCTGCGACCTCGACTGCGACCTGACCGGTCATCGCGTCAACAACGAGAAGAACCTCGGTGGGATTTACCGCATTTTTGATGTCTTCAAGCTCTCCCATCAGCTTTTCGTCGATCTGGAGACGGCCCGCGGTATCGATGAACACCATATCGTTTCCGTTCTTTTCGGCGAATTTAAGGGCTTCTTTCGATATTTTAACAGGACTTTCCTTGTCTCCGAGAGAGAAAACGGGAATGTCGAGCTGTTTTCCGACAGTCTGGAGCTGTGTTATAGCGGCAGGACGGTAAACGTCGCACGCTACGAGAAGGGGACGCTTGCCCTGCTTCTTGAAATACCCCGCGATCTTTGCCGCGTGAGTGGTTTTACCTGCGCCCTGGAGACCGACCATCATAACGACTGTCGGCGGCTTCGGGGAAATGGTCAGCTTTTCGACCGTTCCGCCCATAAGCGCGGTAAGCTCCTCGTTTACTATTTTGATTATCTGCTGCTCTGCCATAAGGCTCTCGAGAACCTTTGATCCGACAGCGCGCTCTGTGACCGTTTTTACGAAGTCCTTAACGACCTTGTAGTTTACGTCCGCCTCGAGAAGTGCGAGCTTTACCTCGCGCATTCCTGCCTTGACGTCCGCCTCGGTCAGCTTACCCTTGCTTCTGAATTTCTTGAAGGCACTGCCGAGCTTATCGGCGAGGCTTTGAAAAACAGCCATATCTGTTACCTCCGAATTTTGCGTTTCAGTTTTCTGCTTTTTCAAGCATTCCCTTGATCTGTGATGCGAGCTCCCCGTCTATCCTGCCGACCTTGGCAAGATCGTCGATTTTTGATATTACCTCGTCAAGAAGAGCCTCGCGAGCCTTTTCCGCCTTTTGCAGACCGAGCTTTTCTTCAAATTCGATAAGCTCCTTTTCCGCCTTGCGTATGCACTCGCTCACTCCCTGACGGGTTATGCCCGTTATCTCGGAGATCTCTCCGAGAGAAAGATCGTCGTTTCTGTAAAGACCGACTATCTCGCGCTGACGCTCGGTGAGAAGCGGTCCGTATAAATCGAGCAGCAGAGAAATATTGACACCTTTTTCAAGCATTTTTCCGCCTCCGAATACACTGTAAAGTAAATCACTTGACAGATTATAGCACAGTACAAGTGTTTTGTCAATACCTTTTTTAAAAATAATCAAATATTCCTTTAAATCGCGCCTTCAGGCGGATAAAATGTTAATATATTGACATATTTCAGTAAAAATAAAGCAAAATATTTACTTGACTTTTGCGCGATATAATGTTAACATAAATATGATAACAAATATTTTGCAGAGGCAGACCGCGTATTTTTATAAGGGTCTGTCTGCAAGTGGAGGAAACGTATGAAAAGAAAGCTTCTCAGTCTGATTCTTGCGCTCGTTATGATCGCGTGCGCAGCCCCCGTCACCTTCTCGTCAGGCGCGGCAGAATCAACAGAATGGACACCTGTAAACTTTAACTATCTCGAGGCAGAGTCGAACGGATTTTCAGTTCCTGCTGACGGCGACGTTGCCAGAGAAATAGTCCTTTGGAACGGACTTCTTTACGAAGGAAAGTTCAGTGTTGACATCAAGACCTCAGCAATAAAAGGTGCAAGTGGCGAACACCCCGGCATCTTCTTCGGAGGAAAGGGCATTGAAAATATCACTGCTACTAATACCGACGTAAAGAGCGCGGCGTATTACAGAGCGTACTTCGATCAGAAGGGATCCACTCTCGTTATCGGCGCAATACATAACGGCACTTGGATATCGGGCTATAAGACCGGCAGAAATGCAGACCTTAAAAAGGCTCTTACCACCGAAAAGTGGAACGAGATTTTCTCGGCAGAAACTGTTAAGCTCACCGTTGCATTCTCGCAGACGGGCGCGGCTATTTTCTATATCAACGATATCGAGGTTCTCAGAATCGCGAGCAACGGAGAGGGCTATCAGGTCAACAACAGCCTCATCGTTCGCAAGGACTGCGTTCCCTACGGTGGACAGATCGCGTACGATAACGGCGCTGCAAACGTTGCAGGCGGAGCATCTAACCTCACCGTTTACGGCGGGCTTGAATTCAAAACCCTTCAGGGCGGAGTAAATTACGACGAAAACACCTACACCTTCACAACGACCGCGGATCAGTCGTTCGGATACTTCACAAACCGCTTTGTAAGAAACGGAAAGATCGTTATTATCTCGAAGAATCTCGGCGCTAACGGAAACGGACCGATATTCGGCGTTCATCATACTGACGAGGCATCGAAGCGCGAGGGCAACGGACTTTCCTACTATATCGTGGACGCTAATGCGAACAGATTCTGTGCGTGGTCGGGTCACGAAGCAAATCACCATACGAAAATGACGATGTCCAGCAGCACTGCTCTCCAGTCGAACAACGGAAAGTGGATATTCGGCTCTAACGCGAGCGGCGCTATCAGCAGCGTAGATTTCAATCTCACTAAATCGCCTGCGGCTATCGTTCTCAACGCAAAGAACACCGTAACCGTAACCGATTCCGCACCCTTTGAAGGCGGATACTACGGCATAAGAATTGACAACAAGGATAAGACTCTCGCATACTACGTTGTAAATAACGAGGCAGAGGCAATGGCTCTCGAGCTTGTAAGCGTACGAAACGAGGGCGGAGAGGGCAAGATCGTGGTAAAGACCTTCCCCGAAGGATCGGTTATCAACTCCGGCGACAAGATAACCCTCAGCGGAAATGGCGTTCAGCAGGCTGGCGATGCTACCGACAGCGGTAACACCGATAACGGTAACGCCGATAGCGACGAGCCGAAGGACCCCCAACGCAGGCGCAGATAACGGAGATGCGAACAACGAGGCATCTACTGAAAACGGTTCAGGCGATGAGACCAAAAAGCTCCCGACTCTCCTGATAGCTATTGCGGCAGCTTTCGCGGCTCTCGTTATTGTAGCGATTAGAGTAATTATCGTCAAAAAGAAGAAAAAATAAATAAAATTATAAAAATCCCCGAAATTCTCGGGGATTTTTTATTGTATAATGTAAAGAGACTCTCTTAATTTGATTGACAAAACGGAAAAGAAGTGTTATAATTACGTGGATATAGGAAAAAATATGAAGAAAGGGGCCGATCGCGGCATCGGAAATGCTCTGTGAAAGAAATTTGGGACGTTTATAACGCGCAGGGAAAGGTCATTTCCGGGCGCACCACCGAGCGCGGCAAGCACGGTCTCGGTGAGGGAGAATACCACCTCGTGGTATTTGCCTGGATAATCAACGACAAAAACGAAGTTATAATCTCAAAGCGCCAGAAGGGCAAGGTCTTTGCGGGCAAATGGGAATGTACGGGCGGCTGCGCCCTTGCAGGCGAGAACTCGGTTGACGCGGCAGTGCGCGAGGTCGGAGAGGAGCTTGGACTGAAGCTTTCTGCCTCGGACGGCGAGCTTTTCAAGAGATATAAGAGAAACTATCCCGCGGGCGCGCGGGCGCTTTGCGACGTCTGGGTGTTCAGAGCGAATTTCGAGCTGAGCGATATGACTCTTCAGCGCGAGGAGGTCAGCGAGGCGAGATTTATCCCGTCCGACGAGCTTCTTGAGTTTTTCGGAAAGGGCGCTTACAAAAAGAGATACGGCTATCTGCCCTCTCTCGTGGAGAAATACGTAAAGAACAAAAAATAAGAGGAAAATATGGGAATCACAGAGCTTTTACTCGTTGCGGTAGGCCTTTCGATGGACGCCTTTGCGGTTGCAGTCTGTAAGGGTCTTTCAATGCAAAAGATAAATTACAAAAGAGGACTCCTTATAGCCCTTTTCTTCGGTGCTTTTCAGGGACTTATGCCCTTTTTCGGCTGGGTGCTCGGAGTACAGTTTGAGAGCTATATCGTCTCCTTCGACCACTGGATAGCATTCGTGCTTCTCGCCTTTATCGGCGGAAAGATGCTCCTTGAAGCGTTTGAAGAGGAAAAAGAGGAGTGCTGTGACAAATTCAGCATCGCCGAGCTTTTCGTTCTTTCGATAGCAACGAGCATTGACGCGCTTGCGGTCGGCATCACCTTTGCACTCATCGCGCCGAGCGTCGGAATCGGAATTTCGGTGGCGCTTATCGGAGTTATCACCTTCTCTCTCTCGCTTGTCGGAGTTATAATCGGCAACAAATTCGGTGCAAAATACAAAAAGCTTGCAGAGATCGCAGGCGGAGCAATACTTTGTCTTATGGGACTCAAAATTCTCCTTGAGCATCTTGGAGTAATATCATTCTAAATTTTTTTCGGAGGGGTATAAAATGGCAGAAACCAAAATGCACTCGGAGATCCTCGAAAACCCGAAGATCCTTTCCGAGCTTGAAGAAAAAACAAGGAAAAGCTTATAGCAATTACGAACATATTAAAGGAGCGTGGCACAAAGCACGTCACCTTTGCGGCGCGCGGCACGTCTGACCACGCGTCCATATACGGACAGTATCTTATGACCGTGCTTGGCGGAAAGATCTCGGCGCTTGCGGTACCCTCGGTGCTCACGGTTTACGGTGCAGAGCCGCAGTTTACAAGCGACGACCTCGTTATCGGCGTGTCCCAGTCGGGCGCGGCAGAGGACGTTCTCTCGGTTATGAATGCGGCAAAAAAGGGCGGAGCAACCGTCATATCCATAACTAACCACGCGGACAGCAAGATGGCTCTCGCAGCAGATTTTCACCTCGACTGCTCGGCAGGAGAGGAGTACGCACTCGCGGCGACAAAGACCTTCGTTGCCGAGATCGGACTCATCTGTCTGCTTGCCGCTTATTGGTTCGACGATGCAGAGCTTTTAAAATCGTTCAGAAAGCTTCCGTCGATCGTCGGAAAAACTGTCAAGATGCTTGATAAGAAGATCGAAGATATTGCCCGGAAATACATATACGCACGCGACGGATTTATTCTTAGCAGAGGAATGTCCTATCCTATTGCGCTTGAGGCGTCACTCAAGGTGCAGGAGACCTGTTTTATAAGAATGAAGGGCTATTCGGTCTCCGACTTCTATCACGGACCGTTTGCGCAGGTTGAAAAGGGAACACCCATCATCGTTTACGCGCCCGAGGGCAGATCGCTCAGCGATAATCTCGCACTTATCGACCGCCTTACCGGTATGGAGGTTGATCCTCTCGTCGTTACCGACAGCAAGGAGGTTGCTTCAAAGTACGCATTCACCTGCCTGCTTCCTGCGACCGGAAACGAATACACCTCGGTATTTGTGCTTGCGATATTTGCGCAGATGTTCTCCGAAAAGCTTTGCACTCTCCGCAGACTCGATCCCGACGTGTCGAGAAATCTCAAAAAAGTAACGGTAACAAAATAATTATGAAAATTTCGTTTTCTACCGAAAAGGAAAAGAGAATATTTAAAGCGGACTATCCTATGATAGTCCCTTTTCTCGTCACAGAGCAGGGCGGAGATCTTGAAATCGAGGTCTATTCGGGCGTGAAAAGACTTGTAAAACGCCATATTAAAAAGTACGCGGACGATATTTTTTCGGACGAGTCGCTCTCTGCTATAAACGAGAGTCTTGAAAAATACGCCGACTCTCACGGCTACGAGGGAGAATCTCACGAGCGTCTCCGCTGGTACTATTCTTTCTCTGTGAGAGATGTAAAAAATCTCGATACTACGGCAATTTTGCCGTCCAGCGTCAAGATAGAGGACTCGTCTCTTGAAAACCTCACGACTATTGATGTTTGCGAAAATCTTGAGAAAAATATCCCTACCTTTGCAAGCGTTGTGGACGGAAAGATCGTCTCGCTCGCCTGCGTGAACGAGTATAGCGAGGGGCAGAGAATGCTTGAGATAACGGTCGAGAGTGCGCCCGACTACCGAAAGTGCGGATATGCAAGGTCAAACACCGCCGCCCTTGCGAAATATCTGCTCGAAAGCTCGCATAGCGTTGCATACTGCTGCAGCAGATATAACGAGGCCTCGCGAAGGATAGCCGAGTCACTCGGCTTCGACCTCGTCGGCAGATTTTATGCATATAATGCGTATAGGAAATAAATTAAAAGCCTTCCCCAGCGGGGAAGGTGGCACGCAAAGCGTGACGGATGAGGAGAAAATGCTATATAAATATAATCAAAAACTCGTACCACAAGCGCGGGAGCTTCGTACTAATATGACTGCCGAGGAGAAGCATCTGTGGTATGATTTTCTCAAAAAGCTTCCCGTTACTGTTAACAGGCAGAAAAATATAGGCAACTATATCGTCGATTTTTTTATCGCAAGCGGTAGAGTGGTCATTGAAATAGACGGACGCCAGCACGGACTAATTGAAAACAAAGAGAACGATAGAAAAAGAGATGCTGATTTGAATAATTTGGGGATTACGGTTCTCAGATACAAAAATGCGGATATAAACACAAGATTTAATGTGGTGTGTGAAGATATTTTGAAGCATATTGGTTTGTCGGCATCAGATTTGAAAAGATAAAGAGGAAAAGTGTGTGATCTCCTCATCCGTCAGCCTTCGGCTGCCACCTTCTCCGCTGGAGAAGGCTATAAAACAAGCAAAGGGCAGAGAACTTTCTCTGCCCTTTTTGCTTTACTTCTTCTCTACAAGATAAAAATACGGACTCGTCGGCGAGTTCATAAGATTGAATCGCGCGGCGCAGTAGCATCTGCGGTCGAGCTTTGCGAGAATATCGCCTATCATAAGACCCTCCTCCGCGCCCTCTGCGTGGCCGGGATAGACCGCGATCAGAAGCGCGCCGTCGTCATCAAGGAGTCTGATTGCCGCCTCGATAGCGGGCAGAGTGGTCTCAAAATGCGTTCTGACCGTCTTGTCGCTTCCGGGAAGCCAGCCGAGGTTGAACATTCCGACGCACATTTTTTCCTTAACGTACTTTTCGCTGTTGTGATGCGAGTCGAGAATGAGGGTATAGTTTTCACTCGCTCCCTCGCTTTCCAGAAGAGCCTTCGTACTGTCGAGTGCCGCTGCTTGAACGTCAAAGGCATAGACCTTTCCGTTTTCACCGACCGCCTTTGACAGCCAGAGGGTATCGTGTCCGTTGCCCATTGTGAAATCGACGGCAACGCCGCCCTCTTTTATGTGGGGAATGAGAAAATTTTTCTCGGTTGTTTTAAGATCAAGCATTGTTTTTGTCCTTTCGGAATGAATTTTATGATATGCGGAGTGTTTTCCTCCTGCGCTCACCAAGCTCCCCGGCTGCGCGTTTTTTTGAAATTACTTTCCGACGCAAAATCTGCCGAAAATATCTTTTACTATGTCCTCGGATACCGCGCGTCCGTCTATCTCGCCAAGGGCACTCATTGCGTCCTCGACGTCGAGTCCTGCAACGTCGGGCGTGTGTCCGACCGAAAGGGCGATAAGCGCGCTTCCGACGGCGTCTGCCGCGCGGTCAAGAGAGGCTCTCTGGCGCGCAGACGAAACGATTGCATCGCTATCGTAGTTTATCTCGCCCTCGATAAAGAGCGATTCTATCTCTTTTGCAAGAGACTCGGGGCTTTCGGCATATTTTGCGCTCATTTCTATCGTTTTGTCGAATGCGGACGTGTCAAGCACGAGCTTTCTTTCAAGGTCACATTTGTTGATAAGCGCAATTTTCGCGCACGAAAGTCGGGAGATTATCTCGCACACACGCTCGTCCTCGGCACTTTTCTCCTGAGAGCCGTCAAATACCGCGATAACAAGCCCCGCCTTTTCAAGCGCCGAGATACTGCGCTCGATTCCGAGTCGCTCGATTTCGTCACTGCCCTCGCGTATTCCCGCTGTGTCGCACAGACGGAGCATTATTTTGCCGAGAGCGACAGTTTCTTCTATCGAGTCTCGCGTTGTGCCTGCGGCGTCGCTGACTATCGCGCGGTCAACACCTAAAAGAAGGTTTAAAAGAGATGATTTTCCCGTGTTGGGACGTCCTGCAATTACCGTGTATATGCCCTCGTTTATCGCCTGTCCCATTTTGTAGGTCGAGGCAAGCTGCTGTATTTCGCAAAGCACGCCCGAGAGGCTTGACGCCATTTCCTCGCTTGACATATCCTCAAGGTCCTCGTCGGGATAGTCGGCGAAAACGTATGCCGACGAAACGATTCGCGTGAGCGAGGAATAGATCGAGTCTATTTTTCTCGAAAGGACGCCCTTTCTGTGCGAGCGCGCAAGCTCGAGCTTGTCCTTCGTTTCGGCGTCGATTGTGTTGATTACCGCCTCTGCCTCGGTGAGCGAGAGCTTTCCGTTTATAAAGGCGCGGCGCGTAAACTCACCTGCCTCGGCAGGGGCTGCGCCTGCGGTAAAGACCGCCTTCAAGACCTCCTCGCTGACGAGGATACCGCCGTGACAGTATATCTCCGCGCTGTCCTCGCCCGTATAGGAGTGGGGAGCTTTGAAAAAGACTGCCATTCCGTCGTCAACAGACTTTTTGCCCGAGACGATCTCTCCGCGTATCAGCTGTCCTGCGCGGTAGCTTTCTATCTTCTTACCGCTGGAGGGGACGAAAACTCTTGACAAGACGTCAAAGGCGTCCGCGCCAGATATTCTTATTACAGATATTGCGCCTCGCCCGTAGGGCGTGGAAATTGCCGCAACAGATGAAAAATCCATAAATAACTCCAAAAAAATTACTGTATTTTAATTATAACAACCGAAAATCGCTCTGTCAAGCGAAATTTTGCAAAAAACTATTTACAAAGCGAGATAAGTATTGTATAATAAATACATAAATATAATTAGTTTCAAACGGAGGAAACAAAAAATGGTTTACGAAAACCTTTCTCTCCTTGAAAGCCGCGACGCAGAGGTTGCATCGGCGGTTAAGAAGGAGCTTGAACGTCAGCAGAATTCTATCGAGCTTATTGCATCCGAGAACTTCGTTTCGGAGGCGGTAATGGCGGCAAACGCAAGCGTACTTACCAACAAGTATGCAGAGGGATATCCCGGAAAGCGCTACTACGGCGGATGCGAGTGCGTTGATATAGTTGAGACTATTGCTATCGAGCGCGCAAAGAAGCTTTTCGGAGCAGAGTTTGCAAACGTACAGCCCCACAGCGGCGCGCAGGCAAACACCGCAGTTTACGTTGCTCTTCTTGAGCATGGCGATACCGTTATGGGTATGAGCCTTGCAGACGGCGGACACCTCACTCACGGAAGCCCTGTAAACTTCTCGGGAATCAACTACAATTTCGTTTCCTACGGCGTAGATCCCGAAACCGGATTTATAGATTACGACAACGTAGAGGCTCTCGCTATCGAGCATAAGCCGAAGCTCATCGTTGCAGGTGCATCGGCATACCCCAGAGTTATCGACTTCGCGCGTCTTTCCGAGATCGCAAAGAAGGTCGGCGCTTACTTTATGGTCGATATGGCTCACATCGCAGGTCTCGTTGCGGCAGGCGTACATCCCTCGCCCGTTCCTTCCGCAGACATCGTTACTACCACCACTCATAAGACTCTCCGTGGTCCGAGAGGCGGTATGATCCTTTGCAGAGAAGAGCTCGGCGCAAAGATCAATAAGGCAATATTCCCCGGAACTCAGGGCGGACCTCTTATGCACACCATCGCCGCAAAGGCAGTATGCTTCGGAGAAGCTCTTTCGGAGAATTTCAAGGCATATCAGAGACAGATCGCCGCAAACGCGCAGGCGCTTTCCAAGAGACTTCTTGAAAACGGCGTGAAGCTCGTTTCGGGCGGAACGGATAACCACCTTATGCTCGTTGACCTCCGCGGCACCGAGACTACGGGTAAGGATCTCGAGACCCGTCTCGACAGCATCGGAATTACCGTTAATAAGAACGCGGTTCCGAATGACCCGAGAAAGCCCTCGCTTACCAGCGGTATCAGAGTAGGCACTCCCGCGGCAACCTCGCGCGGACTCGTTGAGGAAGATTTCATCGTAGTTGCGGATATCATTACCGCCGCTATCGGTGACGATTTCGAGGACAAAAAGGAAGCTCTTCGCGCGAAGGTCGCATCTATCTGCGCTAAGTATCCGCTTTACAACTAATAGAGTAAAACAGAACTTTTGTTGCAGATTTTTGCGCAAAAGTTCTGCTTTTTTTCGCATATCATAACAAATAAAACAGAAGAGAGGTAGTTACAATGAAAAAGACGACGCTTAAAATCACGGCACTTTTGCTTGCCCTTCTTATAGCTCTCTCTGTGGTACTTCTATCGTGTAACGATTCGTGTGATTGTTGTTCGTGTGATTGTGACGACGATGACGGCACAGAAGACACTGATAATGACAAAGATGCCAACAAAGATAACGACAACGATGACAGCAACGGAGACGCGGTTGGCCCCAACATTGCTTGGATCGATAATCTCGGCGACCACAACCTTGGCGGAGCAACGATTAACTTTGCGGTTTCTGAAGCGGCGGAGAATGACGGATTTAACGAGCGCTCGATCGTAGCAAGCGCAGACACCGGCGACCGTGTTGACACCGCAATTTACAATCGTAATAAGAACATCGAAGCAAGATTCTACTGCAAGATCAACCTTGCATTCGTTCAGAACGACAACCTTGCAGACACCACCGTAAATAACGTACTTATGTCTAAAGACTCTGATTACGATATAATCGCGGGCCGTCAGTACGACGATATTGCGCTTTGCACGGTGGGTGACGGTCCTCTCGTAAATCTTGCCAAAAACGAATACGCACGGAAATATATTAATTTTGACCAGCCTTGGTGGGCAACCGAATACATCAAGGGCATGTCCTACAACAAGAAGGTGTACTGGCTTGCAGGCGATCTTAATCTCAGGTACACAGGTGGAATCTATGCTACCTTCGTAAACGCTAAGATTTACGACAATAACTTCAAGAACGACAAATCGTTTGGCGACATTTATCAGATAGTCAAGAACGGAAGATGGACTGTCGATATGATGAAGACTCTCTCCGATCTTGCGACTACCGCAGTTTCAAACGATCCGCAACCCGGAAATATCCCCGCGGGAGAGGTTATCGGCGTTGCGTTCCCCGTACACGACAACACCAACGGCCTCGCAGTATCCTGCGGTGTTAAGTTTTCTACCGCCAACAAGGACGGCTCTGTTAGATTCGTCCTTTCACAAGACAACAATTTCACCAAAACGTTTTACCAAAAATATTACGAGCTTCTCGCAACAAAAGGCTGCGTAAACTACTACGGTGCATCGGCAAACGGCGGTTACTCCGCAGCGTTCGAGGATTTTGCAGCTGATAAGGCTCTCTTCGTTCCCGGCCGTGTAAACCAGGCTGAGCTTTACCTCAGAAAGATGGATAGCAGATTCTACGTTATCCCCAATCCAAAGCTTAATGAGAATCAGAATAATTACATTTCGGGAGTTCACGATGCAATAAGCATATACGGCATAAGCGCCGGATCCACACAGATCGAAGCATCTGCGATCGTTCTTGACGCGATGGCGGCAGAGTCGTACAGAAGTGTAAGGCCTGAGTACTACGATTCTCTTCTTAAAGGTAAGTATACTACCGATGTCGCAACAAAAGAAATGATCGATCTCATCAGTGAGAATACTTATACCGACGTTGCCCTTGCTTGGTCGTACACGTCATACTTTAGTAGTGATAGAAGCGGAAATCTTGGAAACTTTATCAGAACGGAGCTCCGAAACGGTGTTTACGATATATCCACAGATCTTATGATAAACGGTATGGAGTGGAAGGCCGCTATATCCGAGCTGGAAAGGATATACAGTGATAACGAAAATTAGAGAAAGCTAAATTTAAATAAATTAAATAATGTGAGGACAAAACCATGAAAAAGACGACACTTAAAATCACAGCGCTTCTTCTTGCACTTTTAATGATACTCTCTATGGCACTCGTTTCGTGTGACGAGACCGGGGAAGCAGAGGACGATGGCGTTGAGGACGCCGAAAACGGCGGCGGCGAGAACAAGGACAACGCAGGCGAGTCGGACGGCGAGTCGGACGGCGAAGGCGACAACAACGGCGGAAATTCCGATAATAATGGCGGCGAAACCCCCGACAACAACGGTGGAGAAACCCCCGACAACAACGGCGGAAACGGCGGTAGCGGAGACGAAGAGATCCCCGATATCGGATACGAGGGCGACGAGATAGCCAACACCAAGGAAAACGCAAGGACACTCTTTAATAATGCCGTAAGCAAGTTCAAAAACAGCACCTCGGTAAAATATACCGCAGCAACCGAGTTTGACGGCGAGGTGGAGACCGACGTCATAACAGTTTTCACTAACGCAAACGGCGACGTTGTTTACTATGAGATTGCAGACATCGGAAATATGGGATTTGAGTACACATACGCTATCGGACGCAAGGAATACTCAAAGGGCCCGTGGGGAGTTGACGAATACAACCTTGACGAAGACGTAACGATGCTTTTTGCAGTCGAGGACGTATTTACCTATATTTTTGACACCGATCCCGAGACCGCAATAGAAAATCTCTGCACCGCGGTAATAAACGTAAGCCGCGACGGTGACAAGTATGTCATCTCTCTCGATACGAATAACGTTTTGGAATTCTTCGTCGCAATGCTCGGCGAAGAAGGAGCGCAGGAAGTAGTAGGAGACGGTACCGCATTCTCCGCTTTCAACGGCAAGATCAATATCGAGATCGGTAGCAACGGATATTTTGAAAAGATTGCCTTCTCTTACAGCGTAACGGCAGTCACCGAGAGTATGACTATGGGTGTTGCGTACAGCTTCGAAAAGTACAACGACCCGAGCATCACGGTCGATGAGCCTGACTGGGTCACCGAAAAGAAGAACGAGGGAGATGACGATAACTCCGGCGGAGCTGTTCCCGATTACCCCGACAAGCCCGTTGATCCCGACAACCCTGGAGACAGCGAGGGAGGAGCTTCCGTTGAGGATACGTCTATTCTCGTTAATGCTCTAAAGGACGTTAAAAATTCAGATACGCTCAAGGTTATGATCTCTATCTCTAACGGAGAAGAGAGTGAAAATATGATCTTTACCGCGGTGAAAGGTGAGGACGGTACGTCAAAGGCGAGCGGAGAATACGAAGGATACGAAATGTATATTGATTCCGAGGGAAATCTTTACGAGAACTTTTCGGACACCGTATCGAAAACTCCCGACACGGGTGATGCATACGCGTACATTTTGGAAAGTTATCTCCAAAGCTACGGATTTGGAGATATAGACAACGTTGTTTCGCGTATGGTAAACGCCGGACTTAAGGGTGTATCTGACGGAATGAATACTACGTACACGCTTAATACCACCTACGTTAAACTGACCGAGATTATCTCTCCCGAATATCTGGAGGATCCCGGATTCCAGATGATGGTATCTATGATAAAGCACAGCAGCGTTACGGTTGTGTACGTTATCGATGAAAACGGCGAGCTTTCCCGCACGGAGTCGAATATTTACATCGCATTAAACGATGGAAATGAAATGATCATCGATGAAAGTGTGAGCTACGCCGTAAACAAGCTGGTACGCTTCGAGGAGCCCGACTGGATACATAATGCACCGTAAATCAGAACATAGCCGCCCTCTCCGACATCGGAGAGGGCGATTTATTTGTCCGATGCAAATTTCCCCTCCCGAAAGCCTCCCACTCAAAAACCTATATATTATAATAATTTACAATTTAACTCTATTATTTGCCCGAAAAAGGTGTATAATATAAGATAACTAACTGTAACTAAATCCCATTGGAGATAAAAATGAGCATATTTACAAAACTTTTCGGCACTTACAGCGAAAGAGAGATCAAAAAAATACTTGCAAGCGTTGACGAGATCGAAGCCCTCGCACCAAAATATTCGGAGATGCCCGAGGACGAGCTTCGCGGTATGACCGCTGTGTTCAAGGACCGTCTTGCAGGCGGCGAAACGCTTGACGATATTCTCCCCGAGGCATTTGCCGCAGTACGCGAGGCGTGTGACCGTGTACTCGGAAAGCGTCCCTTCAGAGTTCAGCTTATCGGCGGTGTAATTCTTCATCAGGGAAGAATTGCCGAGATGAAAACGGGAGAAGGAAAGACGCTCGTTGCAACCCTGCCTGCGTACCTTAACGCACTCAGCGGCAGAGGAGTCCACGTCGTTACCGTAAACGAGTACCTTGCAGGTACGGGCAGCGAGGAGATGGGCAGAGTTTACGCATTCCTCGGTCTCACTACGGGACTTATCCGTCACGGACAGTCGAGACAGGAGAAGCAGGAGGCATATAACTGCGACATTACTTACGGAACTAACAACGAATTCGGATTTGACTATCTGCGCGACAATATGGTCGTATATAAAGAGGATCTCGTTCAAAGAGAGCGTGCTTTCGCTATCGTGGACGAGGTGGACTCGATCCTTATCGACGAGGCGAGAACTATCGCTATCATTTCGGGTGTCAGCGAAAAGTCGAGCGAGATATACGAGAGAGTTGAGGCGTTCGTGTCGAAGCTCCGTATGTACAAGGTGCGCGAGGTTGACTCCAAGCAGTCCACAGACGCGCTTGACGTAGATCCCGAGGCAGATTACATCGTTGACGAAAAGGCAGGCTCTGCCGTACTCACCGCAAAGGGTATCAAGCGCGCAGAGGCGTTTTTCGGACTTGAAAACTATTCCGATCCCGACAACATAAAGCTTGCAAACCATATCGGCAAGGCTCTTAAAGCGCATGGCGTTATGAGAAATGGCGATAACTATATCGTCAAGGACGGCAAGGTTATGATCGTTGACAGCTTTACCGGACGTATTATGCCCGGACGTCGCTATTCGGACGGTCTGCATCAGGCTATCGAGGCAAAAGAGCACGTAAATATCGAAAAAGAGAACAGAACGCTCGCATCGATCACCTTCCAGAACTATTTCCGTATGTACGGAAAGCTCTCGGGAATGACGGGTACAGCGCTCACCGAGGACGAGGAGTTCCGCGAGATCTACGCGCTTGACGTTGTCGAAATACCGACCAACAAGCCGATGATAAGAGACGATCATCACGATATTATATACAAAAACGGCAGAGGAAAGCTCCGCGCGGTCATCGAGCAGATAAAGGCTTGTAACGCAAAGGGACAGCCCGTGCTTGTAGGTACCGTTTCTGTTGAAAAGTCGGAGCAGCTCTCCGAAATGCTGAAGCGCGAGGGAATAAAGCACACCGTTCTTAACGCGCGTCACCACGAAAGAGAAGCGGAGATAGTTGCCGAGGCAGGTAAGCTCGGAAGAGTTACCATCTCGACCAATATGGCAGGACGAGGCACCGACATTATGCTCGGCGGCAATCCCGAATTCCTTGCAAAGCAGGAAATGGCACGCCTCGGATATGAGGAAAGCGTAATCGGTCTTGCAGCAGGCTCTTCGCAGAACGTTGCAGAAGAGGTCTTTGCGGCAAGAAAGGTATTCCACGAGCTTATCGACAAGTACAGAGCGGAGATCGCTCCCGAGGCAAAGGCTGTATGCGATGCGGGCGGACTCTTTATCATAGGCACAGAGCGTCACGAAAGCAGACGTATAGATAACCAGCTCCGCGGACGTGCAGGACGTCAGGGAGACCCCGGTGAATCGAGATTCTTCGTCGCTCTTGACGACGACCTTGCCCGTCTTTTCGGCGGCGAGCGTCTTTACAATATGATGGACTCTATGGGACTTGACGAGGACACCCCCATCGACTCGAAGATGGTATCTAACCTCCTTGAAACCGCACAGAAGCGCCACGAGGGTGCGAACTTCGAGCGCCGTAAGAACGTCCTCGTTTACGACGATATAATGAACCAGCAGAGAACTCTTATCTACGATCAGAGAAGAGAAGTGCTTGACGGCGCAGACATTTCCGAAAAGATAAAGGATATGATCTCGCAGGTGGTATCCTCCTATGTTGATTTCTACTATTCGGACGGCGCACTCAACGCCGAGGGACTCTGCGAGGAGCTTCGCGGCTACGTTATTTACGAAAACGATGCCGACTTTACTCCCGAAATACTCGCCGAGCTTTCCGAAAACGATCTCGTTGAAAAGCTCGTAGATAAGGCGCTTTCGGTCTATGCCGAGAAGGATACTCTCATCGGCGCAGAGCTTATGCGTGAGTTTGAGAGAAGAATCCTCCTTCGTAGCGTTGACCGTCAGTGGATGGAGCATATCGACGCTATGGCAGACCTGCGCGACAGTATCGCGCTTCAGTCTGCGGCGCAGAGAGACCCGATAATCGAATACCGCATCGCAGGTAGCGAAATGTTCGAGGAGATGATAGGCACTATCCGTGAGGATACGGTCAAGGCGGTTCTTTCGCTGCGCCCCAACCAGAAGGTTGAGAGACAGAAGGTCGCAACCGTTACCTCCGAGGGATTTGCAGGCGCACCCGGTGCAAAGCCGAAGCCGAAGGCAGCGCCCGTACGCAAGGTCAAGGTAAATCCTAACGATCCCTGCCCCTGCGGAAGCGGCAAAAAATACAAAAAATGTTGCGGACTTAACGATTAAAATAATAAATCGGAGACAAAAATGGGATTTGGACTGCTTTTCGTCGGATTTATGATGATGCTCGACCAGAGCTGGGCGCTCAGCGTCTCGCCTGCGGTTGGAGTTGATATTTTTCCCGACGTTATCGGATATATTTTAATGGTTGCTTCTATGAAGCATCTCAGAAAAAGCTCTAAGGATCTGAATATTTTTGCATATATTGCGTCGGCAATGGTGATTTTCAGCGGCGCGTGGGCAATTCTTCAGCTCTCCGCCGTCGTAATGAGATTTGCAGGTCTTGGCGGACTCGCTTTTGTCTCACTTGCCGAGGATATTTACTTTGCACTTAAATATCCGGTTATGATTGCGGCAATACTCTTTCTGTCGAGCGGACTCCGCGAGGTCGCTTTGTCGGTCGGACTCGATAAGCTTTCGAGAAAGACGGCAATATTCACCGTAGTTTCTGCGCTCGGATATATCGGCACGAGTGTTCAGTCGCTTCTGCCGACAGGCGAAATATGGGCGTACTTTGCCGCACTCATAATATCACTGCTCTTTTTCGTGCAGTACTTTATGATGCTCGCGCTCATCTTCTCCTATTACAGAGAGATAGGCTTTGAGGGCGAGGACGACCTCCCTGAAAAAGAGCCGCTTATGATAAGACTTCTTCAAAAAGCGGCGAAAGCAAAGAAAAAATACGAGGACGACTGAAAAAATCTATTGAAAGGGTGAAGGAAAAATGAATGCTGCGAAATTCAGATTCAGAAATATAATAATTGCACTCGTTTTTCTTATGAACCCGTGCATAAACATCATTGATATTCTCCCCGATTTCGTGGGATACCTCATCATAATGCGCGCTCTGTACGCGAGCGCGGCACTCTATCCGCAGTTTCGCGATGCGTACTCAAATTTCCGCACCCTCACCGTAATTTCTATCGCGAAAACGCTCGCTCTGCCCATTATCTTCATAATTTCGGGCACCGAGATGACGTGGCTTCTGATCCTCGCCTTCACCTTCGGCGGACTTGAAATATTCTACGGAGTAGTTGCCTTCTCAAAGCTGTTTGAGGGCATCTATTACAGCGCCGAGCGTACGGCAGGAAGTGCTGTTTTCGAGGGATATGACCGTGCGAGAGTGTTCACTGTGATTTTCGCAATTTTCCGCCCGGTTGCGGCGTTTTTCCCCGAGCTTACACTTCTTTCGAGCAGTGACTACGGAACTGTAACCGAAACGGGGATCGTCAGCTATGCGGACATCAGAATACCGCTTACGATATTTATGATAATATTCTCGCTGACTGTCGGAATCTTCTGGTTCGTATGCGCTAAAAAATACTTCAAAAGACTCTTTTCGGATAGCGAATACGTTTCTGCGATAAGAGAAAAGTACGCGAGATACTCGGTCGAGAGTCCTCAGCTTGTGGATAGGAGAGTAGTGCTTTCATCGGTCGCCCTTTTCGGAATCGGCGCGATACTTGCCCTTGAATTAAAGCTCGACGGAGTAAACTATATCCCGAATTTCGCGGCGGCATCTCTCTTTATAGCAGGATTTTACAGAGTCCGTCAGATCTTCCCGAAAACGGCACTTTACGGAATTATCACGTCGCTCTTTTACGCGGTAGCCTCGGCGGCAAGCTGGGGATATTCGGTCTTTTTCACTGCAAAATATATCGTTATAAACAAAAATCAGATCGGAATGCAGATCGGCTACGGTCAGCAGATAGCCGCGTATCTCGGAACGAGCGCGGAGGTCACGCGCAGCTTTGATATTCTGCGTATTCTCTCGCTTGTAGAAGCTCTCGCCTTTGCTTTTGCACTCTTTTTCGTGGCAAGAGCGATGAGGGACGCCCTCCTCCGTCACGGCGGAAAGCATATCTACGAGCTCGGTCAGGTACACGACAGACGGGTTTTGCTTCGCTCTACCGTCACCGAGAGATTTTTCATCGTTCTCACCCTCGTTTGCGGTATTGTTAGCGGACTTTTCTCGTTTATGCAGATAGCGCTCGTCGCAAGCGAATATAACCTCTGGGTGTACGATGCCGCATTCAGAATCGCGTGGGTCGTGCTTTTCATTCACACCACCGACAAGATAAAGGAGTCGGCAAAGGAAAAATATATCTTCGTGCAGAGCGAGGGCGTGGAATAAGCCGCTTTTTCAAGAAAACGGCAGAACTTCCATAAATTTAGGAGTTAACATTTGACTGAAAAAGGTTTATAATTTCGTTATAGATATAACGGAGGTATAGATCCTTGGAAAAGATAAAAATTGACGAAAAAAACACACTGCTTACGCTTGACAGTGCCGAATGGGAGAACTGTTTCCCGAGCGGAGAGTTTGATATTTCAAGCGCAAAAAGTCGCATCGCTCTGCGCGAAATGATCGGAGATGACGAGGCGGCAAAAAGGGTAGAGGTCAGCGTTTTCGGGCGCCGCGGCGCTCCGAAAAGCGTTTTCATAAAATACATATAAATCCGAAAGGACGTTTAATTATGACACTTGCAGAACTGAAGCAGAAATGCGAAGCGTGTAAAAAATGCGAGCTTGGAAGCACGAGAACGAACCTCGTTTTCGGCGCGGGTAACGAAAATGCAAAGCTTATGTTCATCGGTGAAGCGCCGGGTGAAAAGGAGGATCTCAGCGGAACTCCCTTCGTCGGCAGAGCGGGACAGCTTTTCGATAAGTATCTCGAGGCGGTCGGAATCAGCCGCGACGAGGTTTACATAGCGAATATGCTCAAATGCCGTCCGCCAAAGAATCGCGACCCCCTTCCGTCAGAGCAGGATATCTGCATAGAATATCTGCGCGAGCAGGTAAGAATCATAAAGCCGAAGATGATAGTCTGCCTCGGCAGAATTTCAGCAATGCGCCTGATTTCTCCCGATTATAAGATCACAAAGGAGCATGGCGTCTGGGTGAAGAAGGGACAGTACGATATGACCGCAGTTTATCACCCGTCACTCCTTCTGCGCAATCCGAATTATAAGGACGAGATGCTCGCCGATATGATGGAGATCGCGCGCAGATACCGCGAGCTTGAATAAATAAAAAGCAAGGACTTTTAGTCCTTGCTTTTTGTTTTATATCCCATATCCGCCGGTCAGAGGATCTCTGAAAATTCCAAGCTCAGGCGGAATAAACGTCAGTACGACAAACGCGATAGCAAGCGCGAAAAGTGCCGAGATTGCGGCGATTTTGGATCTGCACCTAGCCGTCTCTTTTTTGAAAAGACGGCTCTCGTAAAGGTATGCCGCACCTGCCGAAATGAAGAATATCGCGATGTTTATCCAGTCGGGAGATTTTCCGACAGATCCGTTGTAGGTGTAGAAAATTATCGGGATAAGTCCTGTTCCGAGAAGGATCCCGCGCGCCTTTACACACCAGAAATCGCCGCGGTCCTTGAAGAAAAAGCTCTCGATGATCGCAAATATCAGCATCGGCCAGAAGAGAAGCTTCATGTGCTCCCACGTCGATTCGTTCACGCCCGAAAAGGGAGCAACGAGCAGAGACTCGCCCGTCCATTCGTATAAAAAATGTAATACCGTTCCCGAAAGAGAGACCACACCAAACCCAACAAGCTGCCATAGACCAATCGACCGTTTCATAGTTTCACCCGCATAACGTTTTGTAAAACAGTATATCCAAGGAGGTGTATATTTATGCCGGTAAAACAGCTGATTTTCACTTGTGCCACTAAAAAGCAGGAGGAAAAACAAACTCGGACACATCAAGCGATGTGTCCGAGTTTTTATTTTATTTGATTTTGTAGGGGCGTTCATTGAACGCCCGCGGGCGAACACTGTTCGCCCCTACGAGTGTTCAAAAAACCTTATATATCAAGAATTACTTGCTTGCCTCTTCGATAGCAACTGCAACAGCAACAGTCATACCAACCATGGGGTTGTTACCTGCGCCGATGAGACCCATCATTTCTGTGCGTTAGTAAACTTTGAGACATATTGAAGGGCAAGAAATCCATATAACACAAGCCTTTTTAGCTGCAAAATCCTTGCGCCGGACACATCATATTCAGTTTTCCTGAAAACATTATATCGCGTTTTGATGTCGCCGTAAATGATGTGGTCAAAGAGTTTGCGGAAATGTTGCGATTGATAATTCTCATAACCGTGTACAAATTATCCAAAGCACGATATAATATGATCTCGAATATAATTAACGAGAGGAAAAAATGACGCGCCCGACGGCGCGTCATTTTATTTTTTTAAATTTTATTTTGCGAAGTGGTGGTTGTAGAGAAGAGCGTAGCCGTAAGGTACACCGCCGAGGTTGATCTCAAGAAGGACGTACTCGTGCTGTGTATCGAATCCGCTTGTGGGAAGATCTGCGGCATTTATGATACCGCCGTTCTGATATGCGGGATATACAGCCTGGCTCATATTCATACCGATGCTCATATCGTTGAAGATGAAGGTTACGAAGTTGAACTCTCCGTTTTCGTTCATCATGTGCGAAAGAGCCACCTGATTGTTCTGATACTGCTGAACGACACCGAGGAGAAGGGGCTTAACGCCAAACTCGGTAAGGTAGATCGAATCGCCCTTGCTGAGGTTTTCGCTTGCGTCGATAACGCCCGCGAAGGTGATCTTCTGCGCCTGATCCATCGAGTCGCCTGCACTTGTTGAGTTTGCAGGTACCATTTCAAGACCTGCAGCTCCGCACTTACCGAAGGTCATATTACCGAAGGTAATGATAGATGCCTCGGTTTCGATTCCGTTGGAGAAGCAGTTGTAAACCTTGATGTTATCAACGGTACTGTCGCTTACCGTACGGCGGAAACGGAGACCTACGTGGCAACGCGATGCCGAAACGTTCTTCATTTCAAGGTGATATACTACCTTGTAGTCTGCGCTACCGATGTAAATACCGGTGTTGTACGAGCCGCGCGGAACCTTTCCGTTGCGGTCGCCGCTGAAGTTGATAGGGGTATTACCTACGACCTCAAAGTCGAATATCTTGACGCTGTGCTGTCTGCCTGCGATCTGTGCGGGATCGGACGCTTCGGGGGAAATGAGGAGAAGAGCGCTGATGTTTGAGAAATCGTAGCCCTGATTGTTAAGGCTGTCAAGCTCTGCGCCGCTGATAACGCGAAGCTGAGAGCCGTCGAGCTTGTGGCGGTTTCCGTTAATATAAACGTTCTTGTTCTTTGCGTGTATCATGGAGTTGTAGAGAACGTCCTGCCACGTCTGGTCTGCGCTTGCCTTGAGGGCGGCAGTGGGAACGAGATCGTATCCGTACTTGTAGCTATTTGCTCCAAGTGGCTTTTCGGTGATTACAACGTTGATGATCTCTCCGTTATAGGAGTTGCTTTCGAGAAGGCTCTTGAGCTCCGCGTAATTTCTTACGTTATATCCGCTATTTACGTAGAAGCTGTAAGAGGTTGTAACCTCGTTTCGGCTACCCGAATCGGAGGAAACGGTTACGGTAACGCGTCCCTGCTTCTTGAAGGTGATCTTGCCGTCTGCCCAAACCGCAACGCTTTCGCCGGTAGTGCCGTCTGCGTGTGCAAATGTGTATTTGAGCTTGGTGCAAGCGTTTGTACCGATAGTGCTTGCACTAAAGTCAAGGCGGTCTGCCTTTCCTGTGCTGAGATTTGTCATCGAGAAGTTATAATCGTGTCCGAGGCGCTCGGTAAACATCTCGGGAAGCTTTACTGCATCGGGCGGAACGATGACCTTGACGCTTACGTTCTGAGAAACGTTGGTGCCGGGAAGGCTTACGCGAATTACCGCATCGCCGTGACCCGTAGCGCTGAGGTGACAAACATTACCGGACGAGGTAAGACCGAGGTTCTTGTTACCGCTTATGATCTCAAAGGATACAGTGCGGTCGGTTATAGGCTGAAGCTTGCTGTCATAGACGCTTGCGGTGAGAACGGAGTCACTTGCGCCGTAGCGGTCAACAGTGAGACTCGAGCTCGAGAGCATAAGATAGTAGGTCTCAACCTCTTCGCCAACGATGAAGCTGAGCTCGTTGCTTTGAATGTCTCCGCACGCTGCGTGGAGCTTAATGACTGCGCCCTTGGGAGCGTTGGTATTTACAGCCAGCATATCTCCGGAGACGGTACATATATCTGCACCCTCGGTAACGATCCACTCAACGTTTGCTACCGCCTCTGCGGGGTCGATCGTCTTGGTGAGAGCAACGAAAGTGCCCGCAGGTACGAAGGTTTTGCTTGCGGAAGCGGTTATGCCGGTGACGGGAATACTTACCGTGATCTTAACCGTGTTGGAGACGAGATCCTTGTATTTTGCAACAAGCTCGATCTCAGTTCCGCTTGCAACACCCTCGTTTATCGTAAGCTTGGTGCCAACGCGAGTTACGGCGTCTGCGCCCTTGGTGATTTCAATTTCTGCATCGTCTGCCGAGATAGCGTTGCCGTCTTCGGTAAGATCAATCTTGATAGTTACGACCTCGCCGTGCTGCGCGGTCGCTTTGTCTGCGGAAATCGAGATACTGTTTCTGGGAATTCTGACCATAACGCTCACTTCATTTGAAACCATGCCGTTCATCTCGGAAACAACGGTGATTACCGAGCCGTCCTTGGCTGTTTCGGGAATGGCAAGTTTGTTGCCGTCAAGAGAAGCGTGCTCGCTTCCGGCGGTTATTTTGTACGTAACTTCATCTGTAAGAGCCTCACCCTTCTTTGTGATGTGGGTGGTGTTGAAGATTACTGTCTCGCCGGGCTTTGCGACCGTTTTGTCGGCTGCAAGGCGAAGAGATTCGATTTCACCGCCACAAGAAACAAAGGTGCATACTAAAACAGAGAATAAACATAATAGTGCAATTGCGTTTCTGATGATTTTCATGATGAAGATCTCCTTTTTTGTTAATTTTCTCCGAACCATGCAATGGTAGCTTCCGCACTGTATGTCGGATTGTTTTCGTCGCCTACAAAGGCTTTTACCGTGACTATCACTCCGCCGTGATCGAAGGTCAGTATGCCGTTTTCGTCGATCGTGGCAAGCTTTGTCTGTACGACACTGAACTTAACGGCGGAAAGCTCGATCTCGCCGCTTATTCTGATGCCTGCGAGAAGGTTTACGGTGCTCTGGGAGCTTATGTATCCTTCGCCTGTCGCCATCATTCCTGCAACACCGTCGAACTCGAAGGTGAGCGGGGAAGTGTCGTTTACAACGGTTATCAGACAGGTGTCGGTAAATCCGCCGTCGTCGGTCGTGACCGTTACCGATGCGGTACCTGCGCCCACTGCCTTGACCTTTCCGAGCGCATCGACCGTTACGATCGATGGGTCGCTCGTTTCATAGGTGACTTTTTTATTAGAAGCCGTATGCGGTTCGACAGATGCCGCAAGATTCTTGCTTTCACCAAGCATCATGCTGAGCGTGTCACGGGAGAGCGTTACACCCGTAACCTTTTCCGAACGCACGATGACCGTAAGCCAAGCGGTTCTGTCTCCGTCTGCGGTTTTAACCATAATATCGGCGTGTCCGCCGCTTATTCCCGAGATCGTTCCGTTCTCATCGACCGTACAAATGCTTTCTGCCGAGGAAATATAGCTTACTCGCTTATCCGTGGCAAGCTCGGGATATATTTTGATATTTGTGCTTTTTGTTTCTCCAACGTTCAAAGTGATCGCTTCGTAGTCGCTTAGTTCGTTGCCTGCGTCATCAACGAAGACAACGCGCTCGACGTCTATTCTCTGATAGGTCGAAAGAACTCGACCCGCAATTGCGATAACGAACAGCAAAACGATGGGAAGAAATATTAAAATAAGGACAACTGTTTTTTTCATAGGAAAACTCACATTTCAATTTTGTCATACGCGAGCTGTATGCGCAGGATAAGAGTCCATACGCGCCAAAGCGCGAAGATAAGGGAAAATGCGATGAGTAGGATGTAGGGGATATAAAGGTTCTCTACGGATGACGTCATAATAAGGAAAAGTCCCATAACGAAGCCGATAAGAAGACCGAATACCAGTGCGCGCGGCGTGCTTTTGCTCGTTGTCGAGGACTCTTCGTCTCCCTGCATATTTACGCTCGGGTGCTTTATGTCCATTTCGAGACAAAGTGCGATGTGTCCGATGGAAGCGAGTCCGACTGCGACGCTGCCGAGCACGATCTGCCATACGGGATAAGAGAACGAAGAAATTATTGCGGTCAGTAATATCGCACCAAGCGTAAAGATCGCATTGAACGTGAGCTTGGCAAAGATCTGTGTAAAATAGCTGACAGGAATTATCTTCGAGGTGTGAAAGGTCGAGCCGTCACGCGATATCGCGGATGCCGAAGAGATGTTTGAAAGCATTGCCAAAATAGCGACTATCATCGCGTGCGAGCCTGCGATCATATTCACTCCCGCCTGATTTACCGATACGGTCATGAGCAGACGGTCGTACGAGAATACGATGAAGGGCATAAGCAGGGTGAAAAGAAAATACTGAAACACCTCTGAGGGAGAACGGAAAATGCAGAGCATTTCCTTTTTGATAAGACTTGTAAAGGGTTTTGCATTTGTAATAGAGCTCTTTTTCTTGCCCGATCCCGAGACGCGGTTTTCAAGCTGAGGCATCGCAAGTCGGAAGTAAAAGGGACGAATGATCATTGCAGTTACTGCCGAAAGAAGTGCGCAAAGCAGGATGAAAAGCGGAATGTAGTACCAGCTTGAGAACGAGAACATCGCCTTTGCGAGCTGGAAGTAGATCGGGATACGGCAGCCTATCGCACGTACCGCGTCATTTGCGGAGGCAACAAACTGCAGCTGCTGATCCGCAATGTTGAAGTTTCCCGCAATACTTGCGATAAGAGAAATGTACGCAAATAGTGCCGATCCTACGAGAGTCAGCAAAACGACTATCGCAAGTGCCGAATGGCGCTTCAAAAACGCCATTATTCGCATAACGGGGATGCTTATGAAGGACGCTATTATGATCGGAAATACGGGGAGCAGTAAAATGTACAAGGGAACTGCCAGATAGAAGCTCGCTCCTAAATTTCCGAAGAATCCAAGACAAATGAAAAGAGGAATACAAAGAAGAGCATCAAAGGTGAGCTCCTTGAAATAAACGAGCAGGACTTTCGAAATAAAAAACTGATTTGCGGTGACGGGCAGACAGATAAGAAGCTCGTTGTCGCGCGACAGATACAGAGTACCTATAATGTGTGCTACGGTGAATACAAGCGTGAGAGCCTGAACTGTAAGAAGCACTATCGATACAAGCTCGGCGTTTATTGCAAATCCGAGCATAAAGATCTGTGTAAAGGCATAAGCGAAGGCTCCGGTAAGTATAGCGAGCAGCAGAAGAGTTTTGATCGCCGACGAGAACATCTTTCGCGGCGACGCGGTTTTTAGCAGATCGGTGTGATTATCGATCTGTAAACGCAGAAGATTTAGTGTTTTCAGCATCAGATCTCCTCACCTTCGATCTCGCCGACTACACTCATGAATATCTTTTCAAGTGAGCGTCCCTCGGCGCGAAGCTCCGCGAGATCGTAAATGCCCTGCAATTTGCCCTTCTGGATAATGCAGCAACGGTCACAGAGATTTTCCACAACGTCAAGAATGTGTGAGCTGAAAAATACTGTATTTCCCGCCTTTGCGTGGCGCTTCATTACAAGCTTCAGCTGATATGCGCTCTGCGGGTCGAGTCCGGTCAGAGGCTCGTCGAGGACCCAAAGCTTTGGGTTGTGAACGAGCGCACCGATCACGGATATTTTCTGCTTCATACCGTGAGAATAGCTCTTTATAGGCGAGTCGAATGCTTCCTTTAATTTAAATATAGTGAGCAGATCCTCGCAACGCTCCTCCATATCGCTTTTGGAAACTCCGTAGAGGTTGACGATGTGAGTTACGTATTCGCGGCCCGTGAGACGCTCGAATACGGCGTGGTTATCGGATACGTAGCCTATCTGCTGCTTTGCTTCGAGAGGAGAGGTCTTGATCGAAACTCCGTTTATGAGTATGTCACCCTCCTGAAAGGGATGGATGCCGACGAGCGCTTTGATCGTCGTACTTTTGCCCGCTCCGTTCGAGCCGAGAAATCCGTAAATTTCTCCTTCCTTTAGAGAAATAGATAAATTTTCTACGGCATTGACCGAAGAGTCGGCGTAGCTTTTTGTTAAGTTCTTAATTTCTAACATTAAATAAACCTCCGTATCAGTCTTGGAAGCCGCGCGGAAGCTTTGTGGGTCTTCCGAGACGCTTTTCCAAAATATCAAGTCCTGCGTTTCGCAGATTCAGATGGTCATCTTCTACGGCGTAAAGATAGAGCGTGAAGCGGTAGAAGAGAAGACAAAGCAGAGAAAATGCAATAAATACAGTGAGCATAAGTATGGGATAGAAGGTAAACGCGCCGATAGTTACGGGGAATGCGTCTGCGAGATTGATTATAGAAACGAAGGATTCCGCCTTTTCAAGGTCGAACATAAAGAAATAGTTGACCTCCTGACCCGTGTAGTTCGAGAAAATGTTGAGAAGTCCTCCGCCTATTACGCAGAAAACGAAGTAGCACGAGAATCCGATAGCCGAATATTTTATCGAGCGGCGGTTTGCGCGCGGGAATATTCGCAGTCCCATTGCGAGCAGCGGGACCATAAACACGAACGAATGCTCGAATATGTAATGCAGATTCCAGAATCCGATGCCGGTTGTTGCAAAGTCGGGCGAGAATATCGCGATCAGCGCTCCGGTCACGTTTACTATGAAGCAGAACTGGAAAAACTTATTCAGCTTAAAGGGAATGGCAACGATATAGAAGAATGCCGCCAGATTGCAAAGCTGGATCGGTAGTCTCGGCAGATTGAAGCCCATTAAGTAAAGCGAATTGTAATGGAAGAAAAGCACGAGCACGAGGAAAAGACAGAGATTGTAGCGATCCTCGTAGCTTTTGAAACGGAATATGAGATAAAGTATCAGAGTGGCCACGATAAGAAGGGCTATCCAAAGAAGATGCATCGGGCTGTAGCTTTCAAGCCTCAGATCGGAGTAGCCGACGATCGATTGCGGAACGTAAACGGGCATCGTTGTAAGTGCGACAAAGGGAAGCGCAAGAATAAGACCTGCGACCTCGCGAAGATCGGTCACACGAAGAAAATGCTTTGCGCGTACGCAAACGGTTATCGCAATAAGGATAGCAAGTGTAATCTCAACTGCAAAGATAACGCACCTGAGATCGTACGAATCAACGTAGATGCTGCCCGTATCTCGCATGAAATAAGGCATAAATCTGTCGAAATGTATCGCGGAAAGAATTGAAAAGGGCAGACAGTAACAGCATGCGATATTGCGGAAAAGTCTGCTTTTTGTAAAGACTGCCATCGGAAGCACAGAATAGTTTGCAAAATAGCCCCAACGGATTATAGAGGAGACAAGATCGGTCGATTCGTAATAGACCCCGTCCATCAGTCCGCCGTTGATAACGTAGATGAATCCGTCGCAAAGCATGAATCGAAAAAATCCGATTGCGCAAAAAATGACGGTGACCGCTTTAAGCAGTCTATAAAAAGTTTTGTCGGCACATTTCATAAGCGATAAAAGAATTATCGCTGATAATACGGTCGCCGATATAAGCGTAATTGCTGTGTACATAAAAGCTAAAGCTCCTTTGGATGCAGACGGTCGGAAACCGTCGTGTTCGCCTTTTTAGGGCGGCATAGATCGAGTGCGTTTTCAAGCAACTTCAAATATTATATCACATTACGGCGATTTTTTCAAGGCTTGTTTGAAAATATAGCGAAATCTGTCGAGTTTTGCGATAAATTGATATAAAGTTTGCGTTTTTTTGCAGCTTTTTGGAACTTATCTCGGCGTGTTTTGACGCTATAATCAAAAAATATTGGACACATCACCGTGCAAAAACACGTAAATGATGTGTCCAACTTTTTGTTTTTTTAATTTTGTAGGGGCGTTCATTGAACGCCCGCGGGCTACGAAGCGTTATATATAGATTGTTTTATTGTGAAATCATCCGTTTATACATATTTATTATTGAAAAATTGTCAGATATATGATATAATCAATTTGCCGATATAGCCAAGAGACCGAGTTCGACGGGTTCATAGCCTGAAATCGTTGGTTTGACTCCAACTGCCACTATATCGGCTTTCATCATCAAAAAACATTGGACACATCACACGCAAAAACACGTAAACGATGTGTCCAACTTTTTATTTTATTTGATTTTGTAGGGGCGTTCATTGAACGCCCGCGGGCGAACTGTTCGCCCCTACGAAAAAGCCATGCTCGTCTCGTTGACCATAACAATAGAAACCTAATAAATTGATTTTTTTGCTTTTTAGTATTTACAAATCAAGAAACATATGATATAATAAAATTGCCAAACAAATTTCATAAGCATAACATAGGGATATTTTTCTCTTTTTGCAAGGGAAAACTATACTTTTTTGTCATGCGAATCAACTATATGAATTTAGCAAAAACGCAAATTCCATCAGGTTGATATGTATGGCGAAATATCCGTATGTTTGCTTGAAATTTGTTTGGCGACAATTGGAGTTTGCGTTTTTCGGTGCGTATAACTTCGGTTGTACGCATCTTTTTATTTTTCACCGAGAAATATAAAACATTTTAAGGAGGAAAGAAAATGAAGAAATTTTTGATAATTTTTGCCATTTCAGCAGCAATAGGACTAATCGGTGCGGCTTGTGACGGAGGATCAAACAATAACGATTACTGCGGTGTTTGCGGTGGCGACGGCATCTTCCAAGGCGAGAGATGTTGGTGCATTGGTCGCGATTGATAAAATTTTAGTTTGTACATACGCCCAGCCATAACTCGAAATACCAACTTGACAAAGAACATTGGACACATCATAAGCGAAAATACGTTTATGATGTGTCCAACTTTTTATTTATAAACAACGCAGGGGCGACCAACGGTCGCCCCTGTTAAGCATTAAAAAGCCTTATATATCAAGGATTACTTGCTTGCCTCTTCGATAGCGACTGCAACAGCAACAGTCATACCAACCATGGGGTTGTTACCTGCGCCGATGAGTCCCATCATCTCAACGTGTGCGGGAACCGAGGACGAGCCTGCAAACTGTACGTCGCCGTGCATACGTCCCATGGTGTCGGTGAGACCGTAGGAAGCGGGGCCTGCTGCCATGTTATCGGGGTGGAGGGTACGTCCGGTACCGCCGCCCGATGCAACCGAGAAGTAGCTTACGCCGTTCTCAACTGCCCACTTCTTATAGGTTCCTGCAACGGGATGCTGGAATCTGGTGGGGTTAGTGGAGTTAGCGGTGATCGAAACGCCAACGTTCTCAAGACGCATGATTGCAACGCCTTCGGGAACACTGTCAGAGCCGTAGCACTTAATGTTTGCGCGAGGTCCGGTCGAGTAGGGGGTCTCGCTGATAACCTTTACTTCCTCTGCGTAAGGATCGAACTGAGTCTTAACGTAGGTGAAGCCGTTGATACGGGAAATGATCATAGCAGCGTCCTTGCCGAGACCGTTGAGGATAACGCGGAGGGGCTTAACTCTTACCTTGTTTGCGTTGAGAGCGATCTTGATAGCGCCCTCAGCTGCCGCGAAGGACTCGTGTCCTGCGAGGAAGCAGAAGCACTCGGTCTCTTCAGAAAGAAGCATCTTTCCGAGGTTTCCGTGGCCGAGACCAACCTTACGGTTTTCTGCAACCGAGCCGGGGATACAGAAGGACTGAAGTCCGATACCGATAGCGGCAGCGGCGTCAGCAGCCTTGGTGCAGCCCTTCTTGATTGCGATAGCTGCGCCAACGGTGTATGCCCACTTTGCGTTCTCGAACGCGATAGGCTGAGTCTCTTCAACTATCTTATAGGGATCGATGCCCTTGGCATCACAGATTTCCTTACACTCGTCGATGGAGGAAATTCCGTATTCTTTAAGAACTCCGAGGATCTTCGCCTCGCGTCTTTCGTAACCTTCAAACTTTGCCATTTGTCTTTTCCTCCTTTAATTACTCTTTACGGGGATCGATGTACTTAACAGCGTCATCGAATCTGCCGTAGGTGCCTCTAGACTTCTCGTATGCTTCGTTGGGGGTGAGTCCCTTCTTGATGAAGTCGGTCATCTTTCCGAGAGATACGAACTCGTATCCGATAACCTGATCGTCTGCATCGAGAGCCATTCTGGTGCAGTAGCCCTCGGTCATTTCGAGGTAACGTACACCCTTTGCCTTAGTACCGTACATAGTACCAACCATCGAACGCTCGCCCTTGCCGAGGTCTTCCATACCTGCGCCGATTACGAGACCGCCCTCGGAGAATGCCGACTGGGTACGTCCGTAAACGATCTGGAGGAAGAGCTCTCTCATAGCGCAGTTGATAGCGTCGCATACGAGGTCAGTGTTGAGTGCTTCGAGAACGGTCTTGCCGGGGAGGATCTCAGCAGCCATAGCAGCCGAGTGAGTCATACCCGAGCAACCGATGGTCTCAACGAGGGCTTCCTCGATGATACCGTTTTTAACGTTAAGCGAGAGCTTGCATGCGCCCTGCTGAGGTGCGCACCAGCCTACACCGTGAGTGTAACCGGAAATATCCTTGATTTCTGTTGCCTGTACCCATTTGCCTTCTTCGGGAATGGGAGCGGGACCGTGGAAGGGACCCTTTGCGACAGTACACATATTCTGAACTTCTTTGCTCATTGCGTACTCGCAGCTGAATTCATTGCTCATGTTTCTGTTCTCCTTTGTGATTTGAAATGAACCTTACGGAAGGACGAGGCTTGTCCGCCCGTACTTCGCTATTATACAGTATAATATATCTTTCGTAATAAGTCAATAAATTATTTCAAAAAAATTATAAAAACGTAGTTTTTACGAAAAACTTAAAGAAAAAAACACCTCTTTTCGTAAAAATTTACAATGAAATTAACATAGAGGTATAGACATTTTTAAGTCTTGGTGGTATAATGTAAGAACTAAAACTATATTCATCTCCACGGAGGACAAATCAAATGAATTCTGCTCAGCTTAAACAGTACATATCGTCGGGATCTCTCGACTCGGTTTTCACCGAGCTTTACGGCGCGGACAAGGTAGCATACCAGCGCGAAAGATACGTTCAGGCGATAGACGGCTTTATTGAAAATTATGCAGACTCCGACGATCTCCGCCTCTTCTCGGTACCCGGAAGAAGTGAGATCTCGGGCAACCACACCGACCACAACCACGGAAAGGTTCTTGCGGCGTCGATCAACCTCGACATCATCGCAGTAGCGCGCAAGACCGACACCGGTGTCGTTAACATCAAGAGCAAGGGATTTTCTCCCGACAGCGTCAAGATCTCCGAGATCAAGGTAGATCCCGACAAGTTCTTCACGAGCTTCTCTGTAATCGAGGGTATGTGCGAGGGACTTGAAAGCGCAGGCTACACCGTTGGCGGCTTTGACGCATACACCACGTCCGACGTTCTCAAGGGCTCGGGACTTTCGTCCTCTGCCGCTTTCGAGGTAATGGTGGGCAACATTATGCGTACCCTTTACGGAAACGACGTTGACGACGTAACCGTCGCAAAGCTTGCACAGTACGCTGAAAACAAGTATTTCGGCAAGCCCTGCGGACTTATGGACCAGACGGCGTGTGCAGTCGGCGGATTTATCTCGATCGACTTTGCCGATCCCAAGAATCCTATCGTCGGCAAGCCCGCGTTTGACCTTTCAGCACTCGGGTATTCGCTCTGTATCGTAAACACCGGCGGAAACCACGCAGACCTCAACGCAGACTATGCGTCTGTTCCTGCGGAAATGAAGGCTGTTGCCGCTCACTTCGGCAAGGAGGTTCTCCGCGAGGTTACTCTCGAGGAGATAATTGCCGCTATTCCCGCACTCCGCGAAAAGACGGGCGACAGAGCTATAATGAGAGCTATTCACTTTGTAAACGAGAATCAGAGAGTTACAAAGCAGGCGTCGGCGCTTGAGAGTGGCGATCTTTCGGCATTCTTTGACGGAGTTCGCGCTTCGGGCAACTCTTCCTTCAAGTTCCTCCAGAACGTATATACGGTTAAAAACGTAGAGGAGCAGGGACTTTCGCTCGCACTCGCAGTTACCGAGGACTTCCTCGGCAAGCTTTCCGCTCCCTCTGCTTGCAGAGTACACGGCGGCGGCTTTGCAGGTACTATTCAGGCGTTCATGCCCGAGAGTGCAACCGCAGACTACGCGCGTCTTATGGACGGCGTGTTCGGAGAGGGCGCTACCTACGTTCTCCGTATAAGAAACAAGGGCGCTATCTGCGTACTTTAAAAACGGCATAACGGATAGGGAATCCTCGGAAAACTTCGCGGGTTCCCTATAAGTGCGATAAAAAGGGATTTTTAAGATGACAGACGTCAGCATATACACGCTTTTTTCGGGATCGTCGGGCAACTCGTGCTACGTTAAATGCGGAGACACAGAGATACTTATTGATGCAGGAAAGAGCAAAAAGGCTATCGAGACCGCTCTTCGCGAGATCGGAAGCTCGCTTTCAAATATCAGCGCGATACTCATAACTCACGAGCATTCCGACCACACGTCGGGACTCAAAATGATCTCTAAATATTACAAGATTCCCGTCTATGCGGCGCACGGAACGGCAGAAATGCTGATGTGTGACGTGCCCGACAACCTTATAAACGTGTACAGGGCAGGGGATACGCTTGAATTTGGAAATATCAGAATAGACTCGTTTGAAACTCCGCACGACAGTAAGATGAGTGCAGGATTTATAATAGGGTATAACGGACACCGCTTTGGATACGCTACCGACATGGGTATGCTTTCGCGCAAAATAGCCGATCTGCTTGCAGAATGTGAGGCGGCGGTGATCGAGTCGAATTACGATCTTAATATGCTGAGAAACGGGCCTTATCCCCAGCATCTCAAGCGGAGAATTGAGGCGAACACAGGCCATCTCGACAACTGCGACTGCGCAAGACTCGTTTCGTACATAGTTTCAAACAAAACGAAAAAGGTACTGCTCGCGCATCTCAGCGCAGAGAACAATACCCCTGAAATTGCGCTTAAAACTGTCCGCGAGAGACTTGAAAGAGACTCTCTTACAGCAGACGTCTGTGTGGCAGACCGCTTCTGTCCCACGATGCTTGTTTAGGACTCTGTCCAAAAACCCTGCCAAGAAAACTTCTAAAAAGGTTTTCCTGGAACTTTCAAAACTTTAAGGGAAAATTATGTTAGATATTACTGTTGTTTGTGTGGGCAACTTGAAGGATAAGTTTTTCGTTGATGCCTGCGCGGAATATTCAAAAAGACTCGCCGCGTTTTGCAGACTCAAGGTCGTTGAGCTTAAAGACGGCGCGCCGATAATACCGCATCTTCCTGCAAAGGCGCGAAAGGTCGCGCTCTGCGTTGAGGGCAAGCAGATGTCCTCCGAGGAGCTTGCCGACTATATCGAGGCAGTACCGAATACGGGAATAAGCGAGCTTTGCTTTGTAATAGGCGCGTTTGACGGACTCTCCGAGGAGGTCAAGTCGAAATGCGACCTCAGGCTGTCATTTTCAAAAATGACCTTCCCACACAGGCTTATGAGAGTCATTCTGCTTGAGCAGATATACCGTGCGTTTACCATAATAAACGGCGGAAAATACCATAAATAAAGAAATTTCAAACGAAAGAGGAAAGGAGCAATATGGGATACTTTAAATTTGCCGGATGGGCAGTCTCTGCGCTCGCCTTTCTTCTCGTTGCCTCGCTTCTTGTCGGCGCGGCAATGACGATAGTTGATTTTTATGACGGACTTGACGAGGAAAACGGGGAGGACACCCCGATCCACGAGCCGTCCGAGCGACCCGAGGAGGACGAAACTCCCGAAGATGACAGCGAAAGCGCCGATGACTCGGGAAATTACGTAAATAATCTTTCACTCGCCTTTGGAACGGGATACGTTGAGGGTCTTTTCGAGGACGTTTCTATCGTTGACGGAGAAACGCTCGCTTCTCTTTACGAAAAGCTGACCGCAAATATTGCCGGCTCGGCGGAGGGAGCGGTCCTTGCGAGCAGCTCGTCATACGCGAGCGGCACGCATATTATAGTCAAGACTGACGTGAAGCTCAGCGGTCCTTACGCTGTCGGCAAGGAGACCGTCAGTGTGAAATATAAGGTTGACTCGTCAACAGACCCGTCTATAAAGGACGCGACTGTCAAGATAGTCAGCCGTGACGAGGAGGTCGATATAAAGACTGTCGAGCTTTATATGGGCTATATAATAATAAATTCGGAAGAAGGCGCGTCGCTTTGTGATGAAAACGGACGCGTTCTCCTCTCGGATATGGGCGACAAAGAGCCTGCCAACAGACGAACGGTATCGGGCAGTCCCGTATTCAAGGACGCATCGGGCGCATATTATATCTTTGATAGCGAAAAGTCGGAGTTTTCGGCGGCTGAGTCCTCTGCGCTTCTTATAGGACTTGAATACGACTCTCCGTATAGACCGTACGTTGACGAAAACGGAAATCAGATATATGCAAAATACGACTCAAAGTCTAAAAAATATGTTTTTTACAGCACCGAAAAGGACGAACAGACAATAAAGACCGCGTACGCAGACGTGTACAGCTTTTCGGAAAGCGGATACGCGCTCGTTAAAAACGGCTCGCTTTATATCATTATAGACGCCGGCGGCAAGGAGGTCTTTGGTGTTCAGACGTCCAATTATTATTACTACCCCGATAAAACGGTAAATCAGGGATACTGGGTACGAGCGTACTACGAGCTGCCCTATATAAACGATATACGCGCTATAGGTAGCGGTACTGTGGACGAGTACGGATATCTCAGAATGAGAATCCGTCTTGTCGGACGCTCGAACTCTGTTTACGGGCAGGTGGTTGCCGACGAGGAGAGACTCGTCAACGTAAACACAGGAAAGTATTTCACGATCCCCGACGGATATACGCTTGAGGGATACTCGGACGGAGTGCTTCTTCTTTCGCGTGACGGAAGATACGGATATTACAGTATCGAGGGACACTGGATAGCCCAGCCGATATATACGTACGCCCAGCCCTTCGTTCAGGGTCTTGCGGTGGTAGGACACGAAAACGGCACGCGCGGTATGATAGACACGGAGGGAAATATCGTTCTTCCTTTCGCTTTCACCTACGTCTCGAACGTTTCAAGCGGACTTGTTTCTGCATATAGCGAAAGCGGCGGGTGGGAAATATTCAAGGTCCTTGAGCTGCCGACGAAAGAGCCTGCCGGAGACGTGACAGAGGGAGTAACCGAGGAAGATCTGCCTTCGGAAGTAAACTGAACCTTTAAGCAAGTACAGGGAAACGGCTGAACCCTTTAAACAAACAAGTGTGGGGAATAACTGAACCCCTTAAACAAACAAGCGCGAGGAATAGCTAAACTCTTTAAACAAACAAGTGCGGGGAATAACTGAACTCTTTAAACAAACAAGTGTGGGGAATAGCTAAGCCCTTAAACAAACAAGTGTGCAGATCACGAAAGCCTTTCGCAAAATAAGACCCGAGGCGACCCAGTAAAAAAGAAAAACCGTGGAAATCCACGGTTTTGAATGCACCGCCCGGTGCATATATGAAGTTCATTCTCAAAGTGCTTCGGATGCTTCTTCGCTCGACTTGGACGCTGCCTCGGCCACTGCCTTGTGGTACTCGGCGATAACTGCGTTTTCGAGCATCAGACGAAAGTCGGAAGCGATGGGGTGAACTACATCGCGATAGGTGTTGTCGGGGTTCTTCTTGCTAGGCATTACAATAAAGAACTTTTCCTTCGCGTAAATTACCTTGATGTCGTGAAGAGCAAGCTCGTGGTCGAAGGTTACCGAAACAATAGCCTTCATTGGAGCTTCATCGTCAAAGATCTTGCGGATTTTGATGTCTGTGATCTGCATGATTTCCTCCATTAGATTGTTTCTTCGCGTACAAAATACGGAACAATTATATCACTTATATATTTACACCAAAAATACATTTCGTGAATATTTTTTTAAAATTAGTGACTTTTTGTAGTTTTTTGATAAAAAACGAACGAAAACGGACTTTTTTGTTCGTTATGAGAGGTGCGTATGAAAGAATACAGAAGAGAAGAAAGAGACCTTCTTGCAGGTAAGATAGACGCCTGCCACAATATCCACTTTACGGGTATCGGCGGTATCAGCATGTCCACTCTTGCCGCTCTTGCAAGGGAGAGAGGATTCGAGGTCACGGGCTCCGACCGTTCGCAGAGCGATATATGCCTCGCCCTTGAAAAGAAGGGAATAAAGATAACCTACGGCCACGTGGCTGAGAGCGCTGATAAGTGCGACGTCCTCGTTTATACAGCGGCGGTCGATGAGACTAACCCCGAGATCGCACGCGCTATCGAGAGAGGAATTTTGCTCGTCTCGCGCGCGGCATTCCTCGGATATCTTATGAGAGATTATAAAAACCGCGTCGGCGTTTCGGGTACTCACGGAAAGACGACCACGACAGCCCTCATCTCGCACATTCTTCTCGAGGCAGGATGTGATCCGACGGTTGCAAACGGAGCGGTCATTCCCGAGATCGGCGGAGCTTATAAAATAGGCTCGAAGGCGCACTTTATTTATGAATCGTGCGAGTATAAGGACTCCTTTCTCTCGTTTGATCCTACTCTCGCGGTAATTACCAATATCGAGCTTGACCATACCGACTATTTCGAGTCGCTTGAAGCGATAATAAACTCGTTCTCAAAGGCGATCGCCGATGCTGAAACGGTGGTTGCAAATATTGACAACGCAAACGTTCTCGAGGCTCTTAAGGGCTTTGGCGGAAGAGTTGTCGGCATCTCGCTCGGCAATTCGCAGGCCGATTACTATGCAAGCGACCTCAGATACGAGTACGGCTGCGGAAGATACACCTTCTGCCATCGCGGAGAAAAGCTTTGCGACGTTTCTCTCCCCGTTATCGGATCGTTCAACGTTTATAACTCGCTTTGCGCGGCGGCGGTGGCGCATATATGCGGCGTGTCGCCCGAGGTGATCGCGTCGGCATCGTCAACCTTCGTTGGAGCGAAAAGACGCTTTGAATGTAAGGCAAGAGTGGGCGGAATCGCCGTTTACGATGACTACGCACACCATCCGTCCGAAATAAGCGCAACTCTTGAGGGTGCGTCCAGACTCGGATATAATAAGATATACTGCATCTTCCAGCCGCACACCTATTCGAGAACGCACGATCTGCTCGACGGATTTGAAAAGGCGTTTTCGCAGGCGGATACGGTCATCTTTGCCGATATATACGCGGCGCGTGAGGTCGATACGCTCGGCGTTTCGTCCAAAACGCTTGCGAACGATATAGGCCAGCTCTATTTCCCCTCGTTTGAGGAGATAGCCGATTATCTTCTTGAAAACGCAAAGGCAGGCGACCTCGTTATCACGATGGGCGCAGGCGACGTATATAAAACAGGAAATATACTTATAGAAAAGCTTAAAGGAAAGTATGGCGTGTAAAAAACGCGCATAATATAGAAAGGTAAGAAAATGGCAAATATACTCAGAGGCTTAACTTGTGACGGATCGGCGCAGATCCTCGTTATAAATTCAACCGATATGGTATCGGAGGCGGCAAGAATCCATAACTGTGCGCCTACCGCGGCTGCAGCCTTCGGCAGAGTCCTCACTGCAACCTCTCTTATGGGAACTACTCTCAAGAATAAGGGAAATAATATTACTGTAAACTTCAGAGGAGACGGCCCCTGCGGTCATATTCTCGCAGTTTCCGACTATATGGGTAACGTGAAGGGATACGTTCAGAATCCCGGAACCGATATTCCGAGAAAGGATAACGGAAAAATAGACGTGTCGGGCGCTGTCGGAAAGGGGACACTTAACGTGGTTAAGGACGTCGGCGAAAAGGAACCCTACATAGGCGTTACCAATATCGTCAGCGGAGAGATCGCCGAGGACGTTTCGTCCTACTATGCAGAGAGCGAGCAGATTCCTACCGTTGTTTCTCTCGGCGTTCTCGTTCGTCCTAACGGAGGCATTATTGCGTCGGGCGGAATTATCATTCAGCTTCTCCCCTTTGCCGCAGAGGATACGATCGCGAAGATCGAAAAAAATCTTCCTGCGATAAGCGGAATCTCGGGCCTCTTTAAAGAGGGCAGGAGCAATAAGGAAATCGCCGATATTGCGCTTGAAGGAATTGACTACGACGTGTTCGATGAGTACGAGGTAGCCTATAAGTGCGACTGCTCTCGTGATAGAATGGGCAGAGCGCTGCTCACACTTAACCCGGTTGACCTCTATAATATACTCGTAGAGGACGGAGAGATCGAGGTCGGCTGTCAATTTTGTAATAATAAATACTCATTTAAAGGCGCAGATATCGAAGAAATAAGAAAAAACGAAAAAAAATAAAAATTTTTTTTCAAACCAGAATTTCCTAAACCCTTGATTTGACGGGCTTTTTCAAGGTTTTTCTTAGGTTTGGACATAGAATTTCCCTTAAAATTTCCCTTACGAGAAATTTTAAGGGAAAGTTTTTTGCTTAAATGCTGTTGATTTTGATGATTTTAAGGGAAGGTTTTGAGGCTTAACCGGTCTCTAATTTGTC
>JAZSKY010000032.1:0-2747 GCA_045535095.1 Eubacteriales bacterium
TGAAAACCTTTTTTCAAAAAGGTTTTCAGGTTATGTTTTTTGAAAGTCTGAAAACTTTTTTCTCAAAAAAGTTTTTAGTACCCTCCGAATTTGCGGTGACGGGAAACGAAGTTTTCTATTGCCTCGTCAACGTCGCTTTCGCAAAAGTCGGGCCAAAGTCTATCCGTGTAATAGAACTCGCTGTACGCCGCCTGCCAAAGAAGGAAATTCGAGAGTCTCTGCTCACCTGCCGTACGAACGATAAGGTCGGGATCGGGCGAAGCGCTCGTATAGAGGTGAGAGGAAATGTCCTCTTTGCTGACAGTCTCCTTGCCCTCGGCAATAAGAGCGTTGACCGCGTGGACGATCTCGTCACGCGCACCGTAATTTACCGCGATATTAAGTATTCCCTTGCCGTCCTTCGATCTTTCTTCAAGATCCTCCATTTTTTCGCGGAGGGTCTTATTCAGCGGACTTTTGTCGCCGAGGAAGATTATTCTGACTCCCTTTTTGATAAGCTCGTCGGCGTTATCGTCGATATTCTTTTCAAGAAGTCGCATAAGAGCGCCGACCTCCTCCTCCGAGCGATTCCAGTTTTCGGTCGAAAAGGCGTAGAAGGTGACGTTTGCAATTCCGATATTGAAGCAGTATTCAACTATTCTCTCGAAGGTTTTGAGTCCCTCGACGTGACCCTGACTTCTCGGCAAAAGGCGTCTTTGCGCCCATCTGCCGTTGCCGTCCATAATAAAGGCGATATGCTTTATCTTGTCGCCGACGTTTTTGTCCGCGCGTTTAGATGTTGCCATATAAGTCTCCATGCTTGTTATTTGTAAACTAAAGGAGGAAGGCGTGGTACGCTCTCCTCCTGTAACGTTTTTGTTCTTGTCTTAAAGGGACATTATATCGTCGATCTTTGCCGAGGTAATAACGTCAATGTTCTTGATGTACTTATCGGTGAGATCCTGAACAGTCTTTTCGGAAGCCTTCTGCTCGTCCTCGGTCATTTCGCCGTCCTTCTTCATTGCCTTGCACTTGTCGTTTGCTTCACGTCTGATGTTACGGAGAGCGACCTTTGAATCGTCACCCATCTTGCTTACCTGCTTGGAAAGCTCTTTACGTCTGTCCTCGGTGAGCTGGGGGAATACGAGTCTGATTACCTTACCGTCGTTCTGGGGAGTCATACCGAGGTTAGCGGCGAGGATCTCCTTCTCGATGGTCTTGAGCATGCTCATATCCCAAGGCTGAATAGTGAGAGTGCGCGCGTCGGTAGCCTTGATCTGCGCGATGTCCTTGATGGGTGTGGGCGAGCCGTAGTAGTCAACGGTAACCTTCTGAAGCACTGCCGCAGAAGCCTTTCCTACTCTTACCTGTGCGAGGTTATCCTCGTAAACAGCTACGCTTTTTTTCATTCTTTCTTCGAATTCTCTGGTGTCAAGTTTCATTATTTGTTTCCTCCGTTTACTATTGTTCCTATTTCTTCGCCCATAACGGCTCTGTATATATTTTTCGGATCGTCAAGACCGAAGAGAAGTATCGGTATATCGTTATCCATCGAGAAGGACGTTGCCGTCGTGTCGATAACCGTGAGATGCTTGCTGAGTATCTCCATATACTCGATAGAGTCGAGCTTCTTCGCTTCGGGGTGAGTTTTGGGATCTGCGGTATAAACTCCGTCGATATTCTTTGCAAAGAGCATTATCTCTGCGCCGATCTCTGCCGCGCGGAGAGCTGCCGCAGTATCGGTCGAGAAGAAGGGACTTCCTATTCCGCATCCAAAGATAACTACTCTGCCCTGATCAAGATGCGCGACCGCCTTATTTCTGATGTAAGGCTCTGCGAACTGCTTCATTTCGATAGCGGTAAGCACTCTCGTGGGAACGTCGAGCTGTTCAAGAACGTCCTGAAGTGCGAGCGAGTTGATGGTGGTAGCGAGCATGCCCATGTGGTCTGCTCTCGTTTTGTCCATCTTGCCGCCCTGTCTGCCTCTCCAGATGTTTCCGCCGCCGACGACGATAGCGACCTGAACTCCTGCATCAACGCATTCTTTAATTACCTTGCATATTTCCTCGATCTTCTCGAAGTTGAGAATGCCGCGAGGGGCATCGCTGAGTGCCTCACCCGAGAGCTTCAGAAGTATGCGCTTGTACTTAGGCTGAGCGTCCATATATCCTCCAAGTATATTATATATATTATTTTACTACATTCCTTTCACTTTGTAAATAGGTTTTTGACATTTTTACAAATAATATACAAATTTTTGTGTGACGGAGAGGGGATATAATCTCGATTTTCATTTCCCAAAGGGAAATGGGCGCTATTAAGCCTTTCCCTTGATGGGTAGCGAAGCGGCGCGAGGGGAGTGAATGACACCACAGTGTGGTGTCAGACCCAAGCGTGACCGAGCTGCAGCGAGACGGTATCGCGGAGCGACGGATGAGGTGAACCCCGTTGACGATAATTTACCACCCACAAGCCTTCCCTTGTGAGGGAAGGGGGACCGCGATAGCGGTGGATGAGTAGTTCCCCGACGGGCAAAAGAGGAACAAAATTTGTGCGAACACACGAAAACGCTATTGTCTTTTTCTTTTCGTTCATTTCTGTACCGACAGAAATGAACCAAAGAACGGCCAACTAGGGAGGGAAGAATCCCTCCCTTTGGAAGCACCCACTCTCTGATTCAATGTTGCCCGTGCGCATGGGCGCACGCACGGGCAAAGCGCCTCAAAAGAGATTCGGCGCGGATGTAATTTCGCGGCGCAAGAGGAAAG
>JAZSKY010000003.1:0-20429 GCA_045535095.1 Eubacteriales bacterium
CTGTTACCAATCCTCTTGCACAATTGTTTACAATCTTGCTCTTGACAGAGGACGCCAGCCCCTACCGTCAAGAGCGTATCACGGAAAAATCCCGAAACAAACGAATAATGAATAATTAAGGTAGCTTTTCGCTGAGGCGAAAAGCATTTTTTCTCCCTCACTCAAACTCGTGCGATTTTATATACTCTATAACCGTCTTAAGGCTTCTTGACATCCATTTATTCTTATGGTAAATAAGCTGCTTCCATATTTCTATATTCATATCGCAGACGTCGAGATAGCAAAGCTCACCCGACTCGACAAGCTCGCCCGTTACGAAATCGGGTAGATAGGAGATCATATCCGAGTCCTTCAGAATATTCGTTATAATGTCTGTTCTTCCTATTTCAAGAACGGGCGTTATTTCGAGCGATTTTTTTGCAAGTTCCTTGTCAAACACTTTTCGGTAGCCCTGACCGTGCTCTGTGAGAATGAACGGCTCGTTTGCAATGTCCTTCATTTTAATATTGCGCTTTTTCGCAAATCGTGATTTTGAGCTTGTTACAAAGTGCATCGAAAGGGGAGCTTCCCTTGCAATTATATAGTCCTTTTTGTAGGAGTGACTGTCGAGCGTTATGATAGCGTCCGCCTCGTTTTTGTCGAGCATATCGAACATTACGCTCGTGTCAGCTGTCGTGAACTTTATCGAAAGCTTTGGGTATCTCTTATGAAAATCTGCGTAGTTTGAATATATCATATCCTCGCAGACCGAGTCGGGCGTTACGATGTGTATATGACCGACGCACTCTTCGTCACCAAGCAGGCTTTCTCTGAAATCCTCGGTCAGCTCGCGGACTCTGTGCGCGTACGATACAAGCTCGTGTCCTCGCTCGGTGAGCTTTATCGTGTGGTTTATTCTTTCAAACAAAAGACAGTCAAGCTCGTCCTCAAGCTGCTTTATTTGAAAGGAAATAGTTGACTGAGAGTATCCGAGCTGCTCTGCGGCCTTTGTAAAGCTTCCAAGCTCGGCAACGTGTATAAACGTAATAAGATTTCTTAGCTCCATTGTGCGCCTCCATTATCGAAAATATCGATGATAATCATTCAAATCATTCGCTTGACTAATGCTAAAAGCCATTATATAATAAAGCCAAGCAAAAAACAAGTCCCTTCGGCAAATTTTAAAAAATAATCTTTACGTATGAAGGGCAGATACCTGGAGGATCTCACAATGACAGACGCACAGCTTTACACGATAGTCGCTCTTGCCGTTTACGCAGTAGTAATGGCGCTTATCGGCTGCATCACCTTTGGCAAATCAAAAACGCTTGACGGCTTCCTTCTCGGAGGAAGAAAGATCGGCGCTTGGGCAACCGCCTTTGCTTACGGAACCACCTACTTCTCGGCGGTAGTATTCGTCGGATACGCGGGACAGCACGGCTGGAATATTGGACTCGGTGCTATCTGGATCGGTATCGGAAATGCTATTCTTGGTTGCCTTCTTTCGTGGCTTCTCTTTGCTAGCAGAACAAGAAAGATGACGAGAAAGCTTGGTGCAAGAACGATGCCCGATTACTTCGAGAAAAGATATAATTCAAAGGCAATGAAGATTCTTTCGTCGGTTATCATCTTCATTTTCCTCGTTCCTTACTCGGCGGCAGTTTATAAGGGACTCGGCTCGCTTTTCGGTGCAGTATTTCCCGGGGTTGAAAGCTGGGTGTGGATGCTCATTATCGCTCTTCTCACCGCAGTTTACCTCGTTGCAGGCGGATACGTCGCAACCGCTTACACCGACCTTGTGCAGGGAATTATAATGCTCGTCGGCGTTGTTTGCCTCGTCTGTGCGGTCCTTTCTCACGATGCGGTTGGCGGACTTTCGGGACTTATCGAAAACCTTAAATCGTTTGAGTCCTTGCCCGGTGACCCGAATCCCACAAGCGGTGCACAGCTCACAAGCATCTTTGGAGGATCGGCGTTCAAATTCCTCTGCTTCAATATTATGCTCACGAGCTTCGGTACGTGGGGACTTCCGCAGATGATCGGTAAGTTTTACGCAGTAAAGGACACCGCCGCAATAAAGCGTGGAACTGTCATCTCTACCATATTTTGTATCGTTATCGGATGCGGTGCATACCTTATCGGAAGCACGTCTCGACTCATTCTTGGCGGAACTCTTCCCGAAGGCGGAGTAGACTCGGTAATTCCCGCAGTTCTTATGGAGGTTCTCGGCGGCGGAACGCTCGGAATCATTCTTCTTGCAGTGATTATGATACTTCTTCTTTCAGCATCTATGTCCACACTTGAGGCGGTAGTTCTCACCTCTGCCTCCGCAGTGGCCGTTGACCTTATCCCCGCAATATCCAAGAAGGAAATATCTGCAAAGGGTCAGATGACTTTGACAAGAACCCTCTGCCTTGTATTCGTTGCATGCTCGTTCATTTTCGCAACGAGAAACGTCCCGATCATAGTCAGTCTTATGTCGTTTTCGTGGGGAATAGTTTCGGGTTGCTTCATCGGTCCTTACATCTGGGGACTTTTCTCGAAGAGGATCACGAAGATCGGCGCGTTTGCGGGCGTTCTTTCGGGACTTCTCACGGTTGGCGGTGCGACACTCGTTATCTCGCTTGCGCAGAATTTCAGCGTTGCCGCATCGAAATCTCCCGAAATGGGAGTTGCCGCAATGGCAGTATCGCTCGTTGTTGTACCCGTAGTCAGCCTCCTTACTAAAAACAAGGAAACGGACAAAGAAAGAGTAGAGGAGATATTTTCCTGCCACAAGGAAAACTGAAAAACAAAAACTTTTTTCGAAAAAAGTATTGACATATCAAAACCAAGGTGCTATAATACGTGTATCAAATGCGAAGATCAGAAACCAGTAGGTTGGAAAGAACCTGGAGAGAGTTGTCGGTTGGTGCGAGACAATGGGGGCGTCCTTCTCGAATTCATTCTGTTAGCAGTGCGCTGAATAAGACTTGTCTTTAGTAGGATGCAACGGGCGTTCCCGTTATAGAACTAAGGTATGCTTGTACCTAAAAAGGCCGCTTTCCGCGAGGTGTCGGCGAACTGAGGTGGTACCACGGGATATTTTCTCGTCCTCTGTATTCTTTTCGGAATGCAGAGGACGTTTTTGTTTATCCGAAGCACTCCGACAAACAAAAAGCGGGGGAGAGTACCCCAAAACAGAAAGGAAAAAACAAAATGGCACAGCAAAACTACTTCCAGAAAGAAATCGAGACTATGTCCCGAGAGGATATGAAGGCACTTCAGTCCGAAAAGCTCGTAAAGCAAGTAAAACACGTTTACGATAACGTCCCCTACTACCGCAACCTTATGGACGAAAAGGGCGTTACTCCCGACGATATCAAGAGCATCGACGATCTTCATAAGCTTCCTTTTCTCACCAAGGCAGACCTTCGCGACGCTTATCCTTACGGACTTCTCGCAAAGCCTCTTGAGGACTGCGTACGCATTCAGTCCACGTCGGGAACGACGGGACGCCGCGTAGTTGCCTTCTATACACAGCACGATATCGACCTTTGGGAGGACTGCTGCGCGCGTGCTATCACCGCAGTCGGCGGAACTAAAAAGGACGTATGTCAGGTAGCTTACGGCTACGGACTCTTCACCGGCGGTCCCGGACTCAAAGGAGGCCCTCATAAGGTGGGCTGCCTCACCCTTTCTCTTTCCTCGGGCAATACCGAGCGTCAGATCCAGTTCATGACCGACCTTAGTGCAACGATTCTTTGTTGCACCCCCTCTTATGCGGCGTATCTTGGCGAATCGCTCAAGGAGCAGGGATATAAGCCCGAGGATATTCCGCTGAAGGCAGGTATCTTCGGCGCAGAGCCTTGGACAGAGGAAATGCGTAAGGGTATCGAGGAGCTTCTCGGTATCAAGGCGTACGATATTTACGGTCTCACCGAGACGAGCGGCCCCGGTGTTGCCTTCGAGTGCAGCGAGCAGTCGGGTATGCACGTTAACGAGGACCACTTCTTTGCAGAGATCATCGATCCCGATACGGGCGAGGTTCTCCCCGAGGGAAGCAAGGGTGAGCTTGTGTTCACCTCTCTTGACAAGGAGGCTTTCCCCCTTCTTCGTTACCGCACAAGAGACATCTGCGTTCTCTCGAGAAAGAAATGCTCGTGCGGACGTACCCTTATCAAAATGGCGAAGCCTATGGGCAGAACGGACGATATGCTCATCATCCGCGGCGTAAACGTATTCCCGAGCCAGATCGAGACCGTTCTTCTTAACGAGGGCTATCAGCCCAACTACCAGATCGTAGTTGACAGAGTTAAAAACAACGATACCTTCGACGTAAACGTTGAAATGACCGCAGAGATGTTCACCGATAAGGTCAGCGACATTATGGCGATGGAAAAGTCGCTTGCAAACGCACTGAAAACGATGCTCGGCATCAATCCGTCCGTGCACCTCGTACCTCCGAAGACCATCGCAAGAAGCGAAGGCAAGGCCCTTCGTGTTATTGATAAGCGTAAGCTTATATAAGAAAGGAAGGCGTGAAAAATGGCTATCAAGCAGTTAACAGTATTCGTTCAGAACAAAAAGGGAACGGTAGTATCGCTTACCGATATTCTCGCTAAAAACGATATCAATCTGAGAGCGCTCTCCATTGCCGAAACGCAGGATTTCGGAATTCTCCGTCTTATCGTAAACGATGAAAAGGCGGCAGAGAAGGTTCTTTTGGAAAGCGGCTATCTTATCAAGGTTATTGACGTTGTCGGCGTCAAGATCGGAGACGCGCCCGGAAAGCTTACCGCCGCGCTCGACGTTCTCGATAAAGCTGATATCAACGTAGAATATCTCTACGCATTTATGGCGCGTACCGAGAGACACGCGTACGTCGTGCTTCGCGTTGAGGACAACGCACTTGCAGAAAGAGTACTCACCGAGGCGGGATTCAAGATGATCTCCGGGGCAGACATCAACAAATTATAAAGAATCTGAAATCGCGGTGAGGCAGTGAGAGATCTTCCTCACCGCGAGAAGCAAAAATCAGAGGTAAAAAATGCAAATGAATTTCCATAGAAAGCTTCCCATTCCCCAAGACGTGAAAAAGGAATATCCCCTTACCGAAAAGATGGAAAAGGTAAAGGCGGCGCGTGACGAAAGCATTCGTGCCGTATTCGACGGAAGCTCTGATAAATTTATACTCGTTATCGGTCCGTGCTCGGCAGACCATAGCGAGAGCGTTCTTGAATATATTTCGAGACTCCGCAGAGTAGAAGAAAAGGTATCGGATAAGATCATTATTATTCCGAGAATCTACACCAATAAGCCGAGAACGACGGGGCAGGGCTATAAGGGAATGCTTCATCAGCCCGATCCCGATGCAAAGCCCGATATGTATAAGGGCATAGTTGCAATCCGTGAGCTTCACCTTGCCGCTCTTCGCGACTACGATTTTTCGTGTGCAGACGAGATGCTTTATCCCGATAACTACCGCTATCTTTCCGACCTTCTTTCCTACGTTGCAATCGGCGCGCGCTCGGTTGAAAATCAGGAGCACAGACTCGTTGCGAGCGGCGTCGGCGCACCCGTCGGTATGAAGAATCCTACAAGCGGCGACCTTAGCGTTATGATGAACTCTATCGTTGCGGCGCAGTCGAGCCACACCTTCATTTACCGCGGCTGGGAGGTCACAAGCGAGGGCAACCCGTACGCGCACGCAATTCTTCGAGGATACGTTGACTTTGCAGGCAGAAGCATATCTAACTATCACTACGAGGATCTCCTCAGAGTCAGAGAGCTTTACGAAAAGTCGAATCTTGTAAACCCCTCGGTCATAGTTGACACTAACCACAGTAACTCGGGCAAGAAATATCTTGAGCAGATCCGTATTGCAAAGGATATTGTTCATAGCCGTAATCAGAATGGCGATATTAAGCGCCTTGTAAAGGGACTTATGATCGAAAGCTACCTTGAGGACGGCGCGCAGAGTATCTCCGATCATATTTACGGAAAGTCGATCACCGACCCTTGCCTCGGCTGGGAAAAGACAGAAAAGCTCATTCTTGATATTGCCGATCAGCTTTAAAATTACAAATTGAAGGATAATAAAAATGTCTAATAAACTTGAAAAGGCGAGAGAGATAATAAACGAGGTGGACTCTCAGATGGCAAAGCTCTTTGTAGAGCGAATGAAGGCTGTCGAGACCGTCTGCGAATATAAAATGGAGCGCGGACTGCCGATACTCGATCAGAAGAGAGAGGACGCAGTTATCGAGAAAAACGCCGCTCTCATTGAGGACGAGGTGCTTAAAGGCTACTATATCGACTATCTCAAAAATATGATGTCGGTATCGCGCGCCTATCAGTACCGCCTCCAGAGTGGACTCAAGGTCGCCTATAGCGGCGTTGAGGGAGCCTTTGCCCATATTGCCGCAGGAAGAATATTCCCAAAGGGAAGCAGAGTATCCTGCAGCGATTTCAAGGCGGCTTACGACTCTGTCGTCTCGGGCGAATGTGACGTTGCCGTTCTTCCCATCGAAAACAGCTACGCAGGCGAGGTCGGACAGACTCTCGACCTTATCTTCTCGGGCGGACTTAATAAACGGCATTTACGAGCTTGAGATTCATCAGAATCTTCTCGGACAAAAGGACGCGAGCGTTGAGGATATAAAGAAGGTCATCAGCCACTCGCAGGCGCTCAGTCAGTGCCACGATTATATCGAAATGCGCGGATTTTGTGCAGAGGAGGCACTAAATACCGCTCTTGCCGCAAAGACCGTTGCGGAGTCGGGAGATAAGACTCTCGGCGCAATAGCAAGCGCAGAGACCGCTGAGATATACGGACTCAAGGTCATCGAGGCAAATATCAATAAGAGCGGAGAAAATACCACACGCTTTGCAGTTCTTTCCAAGGTCAAGTCATTAAAGGACGATATGGGAAGCACGGTTCTTATGTTCACGGTAAAGCACGAGGTAGGCTCTCTTGCGAGCGCTGTCAGTATTATCGGAAAATACGGGTATAATATGACCGCTCTTCGTAGCAGACCGCTCAAAAAGCAGTCCTGGCAGTATTATTTCTACGTCGAGATAGACGGAGACACTGACACCGAAAACGGCACTAAAATGATAGAAGAATTAAAAGGAGTCTGCGATAGACTCAAGGTTGCGGGAGATTTCTCTCCGCATACCGAAATATAGGAAAAGCACGATGATAGCAAGCTTTAAAGAGTGCCGTCTTAAAGGAAAAATAGACGCACCCCCTTCAAAAAGTATGGCGCACAGATACCTTATCAGCGCGGCTCTCTCGGGCGAAAAATGTACTCTTACAGGTGTTGATTACAGCGAGGATATCCTTGCGACCATCGACTGTCTGCGCTCTCTCGGCGCGAGTGTTGAAAGTGAAAAAGATGCGGTAACTGTCGAGCCTTTTGGTTTTATGAAAAAGGACGAAATAACGCTTGAATGTAGAGAAAGCGGCAGTACGCTCCGCTTTTTCGTCCCTCTTGCGCTGCGTCTTGGAAAAAAGGTCACCTTTGTCGGAAGCGAGCGACTTTTCGAGCGTCCGCTCTCGGTCTATGAGGACCTTTGCCGCGAAAAGGGATTTCTCTTTGAAAAGGGAAAGGGCTCTCTTTCTGTCTGCGGAAATCTTGAAAGCGGAAAATATATCGTTTCGGGAAGCGTCAGCAGTCAGTTCATAAGCGGACTTGTCTTTGCGCTCGTCTCTCTTAAAGAGGATTCGTACATCGAGATCACCCCTCCCTTTGAGAGCAGACCGTACGTTGATATGACTCTTTCCGTGCTGTCAGCATTCGGCGCTGACGTCAGATTTGACGGTGAAAATAAGATAATAATTAAAAAATCACGTCTCCACCGATACTCGGGCAGAATCGAGGGTGACTATTCAAACGCCGCCTTTCTTGAAGCCTTTAACCGCACAGGCTCTGATATCGAGATAGGAAATCTTGACGAAAACAGCCTTCAGGGTGATAAGGTCTTTTATAGCTATTTTGACGAGATCGAAAAGGGAATACCCACGCTCGACATCTCAAGCTGCCCCGACCTCGGTCCCGTGCTTTTTGCCCTTTCGGCGATGAAAAACGGCGCGACCTTTACAGGCACAGACCGTCTCAAAGCAAAGGAAAGTGACAGAGGAGCCGCTATGCAAAGGGAGCTTTCAAAGCTCGGCGGAGAGATGCTTTTCGGTGATAACGAGATCACCGTCAAAAAGACCGATCTTGAATATCGCGGAGAAATTCTAAGCGGACATAACGACCACCGGATCGTAATGGCGCTATCTCTCGTTCTTGCAAAAACGGGAGGCAAAATAGAGGGCGCAGAGGCGGTCAGAAAGAGCTATCCGAAATTCTTTGACGATCTCCTGACTCTCGGCGCAGAGGTAGAGCTTTTATAAAGTGAGGCAAATATGATAAGAAGAGCAGTTGAAAAGGATATTCCGAAAATAGGCGATCTTCTCTCGCAGGTGTGCCTTGTGCATCATAATGGCAGACCCGATATATTCGGCGTAGGCAGAAAATACTCGGATAACGAGTTAAGAGAGATCTTGAAGGACGAAAACCGCCCGATACTCGTTGCCACTAATGAAAACGACGAGGTTACAGGATACTGCTTCTGCATTTTCCAAAGACATATAAACAGTTCGGTGCTTACCGATATAAAAACTCTTTATATTGACGATCTGTGCGTGGACGAGGGTCTCCGCGGCAGGCATATCGGCAAGGAGCTTTACGAGGGCGCACTCGGTCTTGCAAGGGAAAGCGGCTGCTATAACCTTACTCTCAACGTGTGGAGCTGTAACAAATCGGCACTTGGCTTTTACGAGTCTCTCGGACTTGTGCCGCAGAAGATCGGAATGGAAAAGATACTTTAATAAAAAATGGCTGACGGTTAAACTCCGTCAGCCTTTTGAATATTCAAATGACTTGACAAATCAAATTCTCTGTGATAAAATTGTAAAAAAGCATCTAAAAAGAGGGAAGTACAATGAAAAATTACGAAAACGTAGTCATTTTCGACCATCCGCTTATCAGACATAAGATCGCAATTCTCCGCGACGAAAAGACGAGTATGAAGGAATTTCGTGAGCTCGTTGAGGAGATAACGACTCTTATGACGTACGAAAGTATGAAGGACGGCGTTCCCACCGAGGAGATAGAGGTGAAAACTCCGCTCGAGACCTGCACACAGCAGGTGGTTGCCGATAACTCGGTCGTTATCGTCCCCATTTTGAGAGCAGGACTCGGAATGGTGAACGGCGTTCACGTTCTTTTCCCGTCTGCAAGAGTAGGACATATCGGTATGTGCCGTAACGAGGAAACTCTCGAGCCCGAGACCTACTACTGCAAGCTTCCCGAGGGTATAGAGGATAAGTTCGTAATCATAGTTGACCCGATGCACGCTACCGGCGGAAGCGCGTGCGACGCTATAGACCTTCTCAAGAAAAACGGATGTAAATGTATCCGTATGATGTCGATAATCGGCGCTCCCGAGGGCGTTTCCAAGGTTGCAGAGACTCACCCCGACGTAAAGATATACGTCTCCACTCTCGATAGATGCCTCAACGAAAACGGCTATATTCTCCCCGGACTCGGTGACGCGGGCGACCGACTTTTCGGTACTAAATAATAAAAAATGACAAAAACCTCTGATTTCAGAGGTTTTTTGCTTTAGAGTGATAAATTAAATTCGCGTTTTCTGTTGACAATCGCCTAAAACTGTGGTATAATCAAGAAAAATTTACAGTAAAAAGGAGTTTTTACTATGGAAGGTACTTTTTGGGCGTTTATGCCCGCAATAGTTGCTATTGCGCTCGCCCTTATCACAAAGCAGGTGTACGTTTCGCTCTTCCTCGGAATCTTCACCGGCGCGATGATGTACGCGGGCGGTAACCCCCTTCGCGCACTCGGAACGCTTTATACGGTTATGAGCGAAAAGGTCGGAGCAAACGTTTCGATCATCGTTTTCCTCGTAGTCCTCGGTATTTTTGTTGTTCTTATGCAGAAATCGGGCGGCTCGAAGGCTTATGGAGAATGGGCAGGAAATAAGATCAAGTCGAAGAGCGGCGCTCTTGCGGCAAGTGCAGGACTTGGCTGCCTCATCTTCGTTGACGACTATTTCAACTGTCTCACCGTCGGCTCTGTTATGAGACCCGTAACCGATAAGTTTAGAGTTTCCCACTCGAAGCTTGCGTGGATAATCGACTCCACCGCAGCTCCCGTTTGTATTATCGCTCCCATTTCCTCTTGGGCGGCGGCTGTTTCGGGACAGCTCGAGGGAGACGGACTTATGGTATTCATCAAGACCATACCCTTTAACGTTTACGCAATTCTCACTCTTATTATGGTGTTCACCTTCTGCTACCTGAAGCTCGACTTCGGTAAGATGAAGAAAAACGAGATCATCGCAGAGGAGACGGGCGACCTCAACGCAGGCGAAACCGATCTTCCCACCGACGAGGACGCATCTATTGTCTCCAACCCCTTCGGCAAGGTAAGACACCTTATCGTTCCCGTTGTTATACTTATTGCATGCTGCATCGGCGGTATGATCTACTCGGGCTTCTTCTTCGACTGGGACGCAGGCGTTTACGGTACTGCTCTCCAGTCCGAAAGCGTTATCGAAGCGTTCTCGAACTGTGACGCAGGCTCGTCGCTCGCTATCGGCTCGACGATCGCGCTCGTTCTCGTTTCTATCTACTATATGATAGAGAAGGTCGTTTCCTTCAAGGAGATCACAAACAGCTTCACTCAGGGCTTTAAGGCAATGGTTCCCGCAATACTCATTCTGACCTTTGCTTGGTCAATCTCGGGTATTATGGGCGCAAAGGGCGGATATCTCGACGCTCAGGCGTTCGTTAACGACAATATGGCAAATATCCCCGAGACCCTCATTTCCTTCTTCCCGGCAATATTCTTCGTTCTCGCATGCGTTATAGCATTCTCGACCGGAACGTCCTGGGGAACCTTCGGTGTTCTCGTTCCGATTGCCGTAACAATTCTCGGCGGAAGCGGAACTCTTGCGTTCATTACCGTTTCTGCAACCCTCGGCGGCGCAGTGTTCGGCGACCACGTTTCGCCTATCTCGGATACCACTATCCTTGCATCTACGGGCGGTAACTGTAACCACGTTGACCACGTTAAGACACAGCTTCCGTACGCACTCTCGATCGCTATCATTTCGGTAATTTCCTACGTAATTGCAGGATTTATGGCAAACGCAAGCGCATTCGTTGCAGGACTCGTAATGTGGGTAGTTGCACTCGCACTCTTCGCTGCATTCATTCTTATAATGAAGCTCGCAGGCAAGAAGAACGCGTAAAAAACAAACTAAAAAGCGGAAACTTCGGTTTCCGCTTTTCTTTTTGCCTGAAAGGGTTTGACTTTTCAGTTTATTTGTGCTATACTCTAAAAAGTGTGTTTTATGACTCTTGAAAGGAAAAATCAAAATGCAGGAAAACAAAAATAAACTGTTTACAAATCCCATATTCGTTGCAATAATCGCAATATTCTGCTGCGCCCTTTGGGGAAGTGCAACACCCTTTATAAAAACCGGATACCGTCTTATGCTCCCTCACGGAGGAGTGCCCTCGACTATGCTTTTTGCAGGAATAAGATTCACCCTTGCGGGAATTATCACCGTTCTTATCTTCAGCGTAGCAAGAAGAAAATTCCTCTTTCCGAAGAAGGAAAACTATACTAAGGTAGCAACCGTCAGCCTTTTCCAGACTGTTATACAGTATATCTTCTTCTACGTCGGACTTGCAAACACCTCGGGAGTGAAGGGAACTATCGCAAGCGGCTCGAGTGCATTTTTTGCGCTTCTTATCGCGGCTCTTATCTTCAGACAGGAAAATCTGACTCTCAAAAAGATCGTCGCCTGCGTGCTCGGATTTGCGGGAATCGTAGTTTGCAACCTCAGCGGACTCGACCTCACAATGAATTTTACCGGCGACTGCTTCGTTCTCTTTTCGGCAATGAGCGCGGCATTTTCTTCGGTACTTATCAAGCGCTTTTCAAAGAGCGAGGACCCTGTCACGATAAGCGGATATCAGTTTATCCTCGGCGGTATCGTTATGATAGTTATCGGACTCTCCCTCGGCGGTAAGATAGAGGTAAACGATATGAAATCGCTCGCAGTTCTTCTGTATCTCGCGCTTCTTTCGGCTCTTGCGTACTCGCTCTGGGGCATACTTCTCAAATATAATCCCGTTTCCAAGGTTACGGTCTATAACTTCATGACTCCCGTTTTCGGTGTGCTTCTCTCGAAGCTCATCTTAACGAGCGAGGCAAGTAACGTCGATCCTTTAAATCTCGCCCTTACCCTCGTTCTCATTTGTAGCGGAATCATTATGCTGAATTATAAAAAGGAATAAAATTAAAAACCGACAGACGGACGCTCGTCGTTCGGAAGGACAGTTTTGCAAGAATACGGTATATTTCGTAAGAGATATGCCGTATTCTTGCTTTTTTGGCCTTACGCGGTTCTACGGATTTCTTCCATCAATTCACGCAGTTCCTTTTCATCGGGAATGTCAATCAGCCCAACGGCGGTAAAGTAAACATCAAGCTTTACGCGCTTTCTTCCGTCTATCTTCGCACTCTTGTGAACTTCAATTCGTCTTATGAGTCGATTGACGATTTCGGGAGTCAGCTCCTTAATATCGGTACACTTACGGATGGTTTCAAGAAATACGCGAAGATCCACCTTGTCTTGCTCTGCCGCCTTTAAGGTTTCTTCAGCCTTTGCCGTAAACGCTATCAGCTCTTTTTGCTCCGCTTCATAATTACCCATCATCTTAGAAAAACGCTCGTCGGGTATTTTACCAAGTACGTTATCCTCATAAATGCGCTCTATGAGTTTATCAAGCTCCACAATTCTTCGCTTACTTTTTTCGATATTCGTTTTTAGCGTTCTCATATTGGCTGCCTTGGCTAAGCTGTGCTTCTTGGAATACATATATAGAAACACCGCTTCGTACTGCTGAATGAACAAAGCCACACGTCGTACAAGCTCAAGCATCGTTTCTCTCAGAACCACCTCACGAATGAAGTGGATAGAGCAAGTACCGCGATTTTCTTTGTAAGCGGAGCATCTGTGAAATTCTTGGTTTTCATCGACGCTCTTTGCCGCGCAGAAATAAAGCTTAGATTTACAATCGGCACAATATAGCAATCCCGAAAACAGACTCTCTCTGCCCGTGGCGGTATTACGTCTGCGGTTTTCTCGTAATTCTTGAACGCGATTGAAGGTATCCTCATCAATAATAGCTTCTTGCGTATTAGGAATGATCTGCCATTCTTCTTCGGGATTGTGAACCGTTTTGTGCACCTTGTAACTTACGAGTGTGGTTTTGAAATTGACCGTACATCCCGTGTACTGTCGGTTCGCCAAGATATGCTCAATGCTACTTGTAGTCCAAGCATACTCGCCTCGTTTGGATACCTCTTTTGACGTTTTCCTCCCCACCGATATAAAGTATGCCGTCGGTGAGAGTATTTGTTCGTTCTCTAATCTACGTCCGATCTTCGTCGGTCCAAGACCTTGAAGGCAGAGGTCGAAAATATAACGAACCACTTTAGCTGCATCCTCGTCAACCACCCATTGCTTGGGGTTATCCTCGGACTTTTTATATCCGTATGGAATCACCGACGATACGCGTTCTCCTTTGTCCGCTTTCGCTTTCCACACGGCACGGATTTTCTTGCTCGTCTGTGCGGCGTGCCACTCATTGAAGATGTTGTTAAACGGCATCATCTCCGTACCGATGTTTTTCATCGTATCAACGTTCTCTTGAATAGCTATGAAGCGAACACCGAGCGAGGGATATTTGATCTCCAAGTATTTGCCGACATCAAGATAGTTACGACCGAAACGGCTGAGGTCTTTTACAATGATTGTATCGACCTCTCCGTTTTCAACCATTCGTTGCATACGCTGAAAATCGGGGCGCTCGAAGGTCGTACCCGAAACGCCGTCATCTACAAAGAACTGCGTATTGTGAAAACCATTGGAACGAGCGTATTGAGATAAGATCTCCCTTTGATTTACAATTGAATTGCTATCGCCATCTCTCCCGTCGTCCTGCGACAGACGGCAGTAAAGGGCGGTTATTTTATTATTCTCGGCTTGTTTTGTCATAAATTCACCTTTTCCTTTCTGTAAGCCGAGCATTGCTGTAAGGTAGCCTTATTATACAATGCCCGGCGCATCCTTGCAATTCTGTCATAGTAAGTCGTCGGTCAGCTTTTGGGCGAGTATTAGATCCCGAAACTGCGAAAGCAGCGTGCTTTTGCCTTCCTCGGCAAAGTGGGTATTTACCTCGTAATCAACCGTTCCGATACGCTTTGTAAAATTGAGTGCCGTAGGATAATTGACCACGGGTAAATTGTGCTTTGCTACCGACGGGCGTGGTGGATGCGGAATATGGTCATCCAAAATGATAGGCTCGTCGATGTTGATTGGCTCTCGGATTATGATGCTTCTAACCTCGGGAATTTTTATTGTCTTTATCATAAGCACTCTCCTTTCATCTGTCCTCGCGCTCGCTGCGCTTTTTGAGTTGGCGAATACGTTCTTGCTCCAATAAATTCAAAATGGTTGTTTCGATTTTGGATACAGGAACACCGCGCCCGAAATACTTATCAAGCTTTTCTCTCTGTATCTTGACCGTTTCCTTTTGGTTTGGCTTTTCCTCGGTCATAATATCGAAGATAGTGTCCATATTCAACTTACCCTCTTGACTGAGCCGCTTCATACGAATAGATTGGCTAAGCGAAGGTGTCGCATCCTCGCTCTCAATAGTTGTGAGCAGATCGTATTGCTCTTGCTCCTGCAAATGCGAAAGCTCTACGGCAGGGCGGAAAGCAATGCGCCCCTCGTCCACCATATCAAGCAGTTCGGGGATAAGGAGATTAAGACGGATATAGCGGAAAACTTGGTCACGGCTCTCGCCCGCCGCACTTCCGATCTCTGCCGCGCTGTCGATGACCGACTTTGTTGCCATTGGCGACAAAGTAAGGTCGGTGCGCTCTCCTTGTCTTTTCATCGCATCCATCTTCATTTTATAAGCCTTGGCTTTCTCGCTCGGGAGAATATGCTCACGGTGAAGGTTGGAATCCACCATTTCAAGAATGGCATCCTCGCGACTAAGTTCCTTGACGATGGCGGGGATTGCTTTGATACCGAGCTTCTGACACGCGAATAAGCGGCGGTGTCCTGATACGATTTCATACTCGCCGTTGGGTAAAGGGCGAACGGTGATTGGCGTGAGTATGCCTTGGTTGTAGATGCTATCCACAAGACTCGCCATTTCCTCGTTATCAACTACCTTGTAGGGATGCTCCTCAAAGGAACGAAGCGCGGTAACGGGTAAATCAATAACTGTAATTTTCTCTCTGCTCTTGGTTTCGGTCATCCATTGTCCTCCTTATTGTTGATCTCGTTCATCTTGGCTCTTGCCAAAGCTTTGCGTTCCTCGGTGTACGGCTCGGTGATGCGGTAGGCAAACCTTTTCTTATCAATCTCAAAGGAAAGGCATCCAAGCTCGTCATCATCGGTCAGCCGACAGAGGTCGGGAAACTTCTCAGCAAAGGCAAGCAGCCTTTTCTTCAAAGCGGTGTTGTGCGTTCGTATGACTACGGGCGCGGGTGTTTCGTCAAAATAGATTTCGGTTGTTTTTTCGTTCTTTTTCTTATTTGTAATCATAAAGTCCTCCTAAATTGGATTAGTTTTTGAAACAAGGCGTTTTTTGCTCAAAAAGGCTCGGTCAAGAGCGTTGAAAAATGCGGATTTTTCAATAGAAAACGCCTTTTTGATGTGGGATACGATTTTGGGTGTCAGAAACGGAAAAATGCCGTTTTTCTTCGGTCAAGACCGTAAAACTGCCTTCGCGGGCGGTAGCAATTTTGTACGGTCAAGACCGATATTTTTTACCTTGAACCCCAACCGTGATTTCGGGTTTGTTGCTTTGCCTTTTCGGGTGGCTTCGGGAACTCGATCTGCTCAACTGTTCTTGCCACGGCGGTGCTTCGGTCGTAAATGTCCTTGCACATTTTCTTTTCCTTCCGCAGCGGCTTAATTTTTGCGGATAGCGCATAGATTTCTTCGCGTATCGGTTGCATTTTCTCAGTGTCCTTCATCCAACGGAGCTTGTTGCGAAGTGCCTGCCGTTCCTTACACAAAGCTGCGATTTGACTTTCAACCATCTGCTCGTGCCGTTGCAGATCGTCCGTTGTGTTCAGATTATATTTGCCGAGGAACTTGGCGTGTTCGTTATACATACGCGCGCGGCGAACGTCCTCTTTTAACGCAACGTATGCTTCACGGTTCGATGGAATGGATTTGGGTATTACTCCAAGCAGATAGCAGTAGTGAAGATAGAGTGCATACAAACCTTTCGGCTTTTCTCTCAGTATCGGGCGGTACGGCTTTGGCAAAGCATATTTTTGGTCATAATAATTGACATCGAGCTTGAATTTAATATCATTCTCGCTGTATCCAAATCCGAGCTTGTCTAACCGAAAGAATTTGTTGTATCCGTCGGGGCGAACGCGAAGGAAACTTCCTCGCCGTTCTAACGTGTAACCTCGCCGTTCAAGTCGCTCAACAAATAGATCAAACTCGGTAACACCTTGACAAGCGTTATCAATATCTGCGCGTATCTGATCGCGTATAGTTGGAATACCTTTCTTCTCGGCGTGAACCTCTGCGATGTGCTTGGCTCCTTGTTTCTTCGGCTTCTCGATGATCGATAGACCGTACTCCCTGCAAAGTCTATCCGAGGTATCGCGCATTAGCTTGTAGGTTGCTTTGCAATCGTGATAGCGTTTGCTCGAAAATCCCGTTGCCGAGAGGCAGAAGTGATTGTGTACGTGCCCTTTGTCAATATGTGTTGCCACGATAACGGGAAAGTCCTCACCCCAAAGCTCGTTAGCAAGCTGAACACCGATAGCGTGAGCAACGTCGGGGGTCACCTCGCCGGGCTTGAAGGATTGGTAGCCGTGGTATGCTTGAATGTCCGAGCTGTCCGTGTCCTCCAAGAGAGATAACATAATCTCCTTTGCATTGTCGGGGGTGCAGTTGATACCCGACACAAATTTCTTTTCCTCCGTTGCAAAATGATCGTAGGGCAGACCAAGAATTTCAGCCTCGTCAAAATTTTTGTTCTCCAATTCCATCGTGGTTTTGTCCTTGTTCGCCACGTAGGCGAGCAGCTTACTGACGTGCGCTCTAACGTCCCAAATTTTAGTTGTTGCCAAATAGCTTCACTCCTTTCTTCGCGTACTCCTTTTGAATCTCTCCGCAGAGATTCATCACCTCGTCGGCACAGCGTCGGTATTCAAGCTCGTCCACATAGCCGAGTGAGTGCGCCTTCGCTGCAATTTGATTCATACTTACGCCCAAGCGACGAAGCTCTCGTGTAAATTCCTTCACCTCCACCGAAGGCGGTTCAATGGGGGCAATCCATTGAATGGTCATTCGAATATACTTGCTCAAATCTGTGTTGCACATTGCCGCGTCCTTGCATAGCTTTTCGTATTCCTCGTCATTCAAAAAGAACTTGACAAGATGAGCGCGCTTGCGCCCGCCGGCTGTTGCTGTTTTTACTTTTTCTTCTGTTTGCATCATTTGGATTTCCTCCTTCAATTTTTTTCAAAATTTTCTTGCGGATTTTGCAGTACGGGGGTCTGGGGTTCTCCCCACCTTTCGCATTTTGTGTCCACAAATGCAGTGCTTGTCAAGAAAAGCAGACGGACATAAAGTCCGTATCATTTTAAGGTAACGCCCCGCGTCAGACTCGCCGTTCTTACCTTCCGAGAAAGCACACAAATTTGCTTTGACAAAACAAAAAGACCCGTACTTTTACATACAGGTTACGGGAGAAACACCAAAAAGCGAACGGCACTTGTTCGCTTAAAAAGGTGATCTCCGTGCCCTTTATGTATAAAAAGTACGAGTCTAAAGACCTCGTGACGCTCGTGCTAAGCGTATGAATGACGGGACTTACACAGCTGCCCGCGGCACATATAATCGTATTCAATTTGTATAAGGGATAAGTCAAACTGCCTAAGCTTATATTGAAGTAGGTCAGCCCAACTTATTGCTTAGAAAGAGCGTTTCGGCTCTCATTTGTAGGCATAAACAAACGGCTTATGTCCACAAATCAGAGGTCAAATAAGTGGGTGACTCTGATTTGACGCGCTCTCAAAACATTTATATTTGATTGTATAAAGCTCAATTTGGTTGGCAATACTAATAATGGGAAAGTATGTCAATGACAAAATTGAGTATTATATTATATCACAAACAAACTGACTTGTCAATAGGTTTTGCAAAAATATTTCCAAAAGGTTGTGAACAGCCCTCGCTCCATTTCGGAACGAGGGCTAATCTTATCTATCCTTCAAGGATATGTATTCTGTTTCTTCTTTTACATTTATGTAGGCAGGTCGTATGATCTTGCCTGCGTTCTGTATTTCTTCCATACGGTGTGCGCTCCACCCTGCGATTCTTGCGATGGCAAATATAGGAGTGAAAAGCTCATACGGAAGTCCCAACATCCTATAGACCATACCCGAGTAGAAGTCCACGTTTGCACTGACACCCTTATACATCTTGCGTTTCTCAGCAATGATTTCGGGAGCCATCTTTTCAACCGTTTGGTAGAGTTCAAATTCTTCGTGCAGTCCTTTCTCTATCGATAGCTGTTCGGCATAGTAGCGCAGAATATCTGCTCTTGGATCGGAGAGTGAGTACACTGCGTGTCCCATACCGTATATAAGACCAGCTTTGTCAAAGGCTTGCTTGTCGAGAAGTCTTACAAGATAGTTCCTAACAGCATCCTTGTCTTTTGTATCAATGTTCGCTTTCATATCGTCAAACATCTGCATTACCTTAATGTTTGCGCCACCGTGGCGAGGCCCTTTCAGAGAGCCAAGCGCTGCGGAGATTGCGGAATAGGTGTCGGTTCCGGATGAGGTTACAACGTGCGTTGTAAAGGTCGAGTTGTTACCGCCACCGTGCTCTGCGTGAAGAACAAGGGCAAGATCAAGTAGTTCCGCCTCAAGGGGCGTATACTGACCATCCTCACGGAGTATGTAAAGCAGGTTTTCCGCCGTGTTCAATTCCTTTTTGGGATAATGAATAAACAAGCTCTGACCGTTGTGGTAATGCTGAAAGGATTGATATCCGTAAACGGCAAGAAGAGGAAATTCCGCTATGAGCTGTAAGCACTGACGAAGAATATTTGCTGTTGAAATATTGTCGGGATTCTCATCGTAGGCATAGAGTGCCAACACGCTTCTTGAAAGAATATTCATCATATCCTTTCCGGGAGCCTTGAGAATCATATCACGAACGAAGGACGGAGGCAAGGAGCGATATAGAGAAAGCTGCTCACAAAACGCATCAAGCTCATCCTTGGTCGGAAGCTTTGAGAAAAGGAGCAAATATACAGTTTCCTCGAATCCGGGGCGCTTATCCGAAACAAACCCCTTTACAAGATTTCGAACATTAACACCTCGGTAATAAAGCTGACCTGCACACGGAATGGCATTTCCTTCCGCGTCTATCTCCTTTGCCTTGATATGCGACACCTCGGTAAGTCCGGCAACAACTCCATTTCCGTTGAGGTCACGCAGACCGCGCTTTACATCGTGCTGTGCGTACATATCGGGGACGATGTGATTGCTTGTATCTGAAAGAGTAGCAAGCTCCTTGATATACGGTGTGATTTCTGAATAGTTCATTTATTTACCTCCTTGTAGGTATAAAAATAGTATGTGCGATCCGGCAAGTCGGTATCTCAATTGTTATAGATGTCAAAGGAAGAATACTATAATGGTACAAATGAATATAAATGCTGCCGTTCCGATACTGAAATAAGCGACCTTGCGGCTATTATTCCATTGCATATAGCTTTGGCAAAGCATTGTTACACCCATCAAAGGCACATAGATGTTTATAGCCTGCTCCCAAATATCAAATATCTGCAATACTGCCAATACCACGACGGATAGGCTTGCAAGAATTGATATTATAGTGACGACCTTTTGTAATAAGGGCGCATTTTTCCAATTTGTTTTCATAATCAAAGCTCCAATCTGAACTTGGTCGGTTTATCTGTCAGATATATAACCGCTACATGTTCATTCACGCTCGGTGGAGTGACAAAGGATTTAAGCCATTTTTTCTTGACGATCTCGTTTCCGTCTACGGTATATTTCACCGTAGCGATATGCGGAAAGGTCGCACCGTCAAGAGCGTGCTTTCTGATGGGCTTGGTATTGACCTTCAACCACCATTGTTTTTTTACAGATAGGATTGTGCCAATCGCTGTGTTTTCCGAAAATGGATTTCCGCTTTTATCAAAAGTATTTTTCAATGCTCGCTCTGTATAAGCTCCCGATCGAATTATAAGCAAAAGCGGAAATACCAACATTGACGCGCCCACATATCCCACG
>JAZSKY010000075.1:0-5048 GCA_045535095.1 Eubacteriales bacterium
TTCGATATGATATAAATCCCTCGTTTGCGCAGCAAACATATCGAGTGCGCAGCACATATCGAACGCCGTAGGCGTATATCGAAAATCCCGTAAGGGATTTATATCGATGCGGGAACTGTCCGTTAAGGACATCACGCTAAGAGTTCTGCTTTTTGGTTTAGTTTACATTTATTTTTATATCTCCGGTTTTGGTCTCTATCTCACATCTGCCGCCACTCGTCGTTTTGGGCACGCTTATCTTGCCCGTATCGGTCTTTGCGAAAAATATCTTATCGGAGTTAAGGCTTCCCGTAACGTCGCCCGTGTCGGTTTTTACGTATATCTCTGCTGCGTCACATTTATCAAATTTAATATCTCCCGTATCGGCGGAAATATTGAATTTACCATCTGCGATGACTCTTTCGAGTATCGTATCTCCCGTATCGCTTTGGGTGACAAGATCCTTGCAGTTAACGTCCGAAAGCTTTATTTTGCCGGTATTCACTTTTGCACTAAACTTGCCCGATACACTCGCATTTTTTATACTGATATTTCCGGTATTGCAGGAAATATCGGCACTGCCGAGCGAAAGATCCTCTAACGTGACCTTTCCCGTATCGCTCTTGATGCTCGCTTCTCCCGTAACGCTTGCGCCAACGGCGACGTCTGACGTATCAACGGATATATCAAGCTTTGCGAATGTGAAATCTCCGGTAACGTCAACTTTTCCCGTACTTGCTTTTACATTCAGCGAGAGATATTCCTCTTTTGGAAGATATACCGTAATCTTGGGACTTTTGAATGAAAACAGAGATATATGTTTCCACCATTTTCTTATGTCATCGATCTTTATTTTAAGCTCGCCGTTATCGACGGTTACTGTGTGCTTTACCTTTTCCTGCTCATAGCATTCGACCTTACACTTTCCGTCCTCAGACAGCTTAAAGAGAACGGCTGCCGTCTTTACGTTTACCGATATTTTATCAAAATCTTCATCCACCTCATAGATGTTCGTTTCGTAATTCATAGTATCAAGTCTCCTAAAATCAAAATCAAGCATCGCGAAAGCGGTAAGGCACACGATGATTCCCACTGCTACGAGAGCAATGGCGGTTATAAGCCATATTTTTGACGATCTTTTCATTTTATCTTTTCTCCTTCCCTACAAAGCAGAATTTTATGCCGAGCAATGTCTTTTTGGTAAGTATGCACATTCCGACACTCGCCGCGCGGCAGACAAAGAAAAACAGTATCGAAAGTCCCGCACACACAAGAGAGGCACCAAGAAGCGAAAGACCGACGGGAGCACTGTCTATAAAGACCAGCGCTATGCCTCCTACCGTACCGCCAAACGCCGTCCCTACCATCGCTCCGAAGCACGCCCAGAGCGAGATCACACCCGCCCACAGCGTGACGTACGCGGCAAGAAGCACCGAAAACGCGGCGGCAAGAAGCGGAAGCCACACAGGAAATCCGAGTATCAAAAGCACGATCATCATATTGCTCGGCTTTTTAGTCCCCCCAACACGCTTCTTGACTATTTTCGCAAGCGGCACCTCGGAAAGTATCTGCGAAACTATTTCTTCCATATTTCCGAGACGCGCCACCGCTTCGTTTTCGGGAACACCGTCCTCAATATAGTCGTCTATGATTTCGCCGTAATATTCGAGAGATTTTTGTATATCATCCTCGGGAAGCAGGTGTATTCTGTCCCCGAGCTTGTCGAGAAATTCACTTTTATTCATATTCCCTTCTCCTTATTCACAAATTTGTATATAGCAAACATTTCTTCCCATTCACGACTGAAATTTTCAAGTCTTTCGCGTCCGAGATCGGTTATATGATAATATTTACGAAGCCGTCCGCCGTGCTCTGCGCTCCTTACCGTAAGCATCTTTGAAGATTCAAGTCGGCGCAGTATCGGATAAAGCGTTGACTCGGATATCTCAACGTACTGCTTTATATCCTTTATTATTTGGTATCCGTATGAATCCTCATCCTTTATCGCGGAGAGAACGCATACATCGAGAAGTCCTCTTTTGAGTTGAACGTCCATAATATACCTCCTTTCGTATAATACTATACCACGCATAGTATTGTTTGTCAAGGGGTTGAAGGAATTTTTTTCACAAAAACAAAAAGCCGAAGCAAGCTTCGGCTTTTTATCATTATTTAATTAGAATTCAAGCTTCTTTGCGATATAGTCCTTAACCTCGGCAATCGGGAGGCGAACCTGCTCCATGGTATCTCTATCACGTATAGTTACGCAGGAGTCCTCGAGCGAATCAAAGTCGAAGGTAATGCAGAATGGAGTTCCGATCTCGTCCTGACGGCGATATCTCTTACCAATCGAGCCTGCATCGTCAAAGTCAACGCTGAAGTCCTTTGCAAGGTCTGCAAAGAGCTTTTCTGCATCGGGAGTGAGCTTCTTCGAGAGAGGAAGGATCGCCGCCTTGAAGGGTGCGAGTGCGGGGTGGAGATGAAGAACTACGCGAACGTCGTTCTTTTCTGTGTTGATAACCTCTTCGTCATACGCGTCGCAGAGGAACGCGAGAAGAACGCGGTCTGCGCCGAGCGAAGGCTCAACAACGTACGGAATGTACTTTTCGTTGGTCTCGGGATCGAAATATTCAAGCGACTGACCGCTTGTGTTCATGTGCTGGGTGAGGTCGTAGTCGGTTCTGTCGGCAACGCCCCAAAGCTCTCCCCATCCGAACGGGAAAAGGAATTCGAAGTCGGTGGTCGCCTTCGAGTAGAAGCAAAGCTCCTCGGGAGAGTGGTCTCTAAGACGGAGATTCTCTTCCTTCATACCGAGGTTGAGAAGGAAATTCTTGCAGTATGCGCGCCAGTACTCGAACCATTCAAGGTCGGTTCCGGGCTTGCAGAAGAACTCAAGCTCCATCTGCTCGAACTCACGGGTACGGAAAACGAAGTTTCCGGGGGTGATCTCGTTTCTGAACGATTTACCGATCTGTGCAACACCGAAGGCAACCTTCTTACGTGACGAGCGCTGAATATTCTTGAAGTTTACGAATATTCCCTGCGCGGTCTCAGGACGGAGATAAACCTCGTTTGCGCTATCCTCGGTAACACCGATGAAGGTCTTGAACATAAGGTTGAACTTACGGATAGGGGTGAAGTCACCGCTTCCGCAGTCGGGGCAGGAAATGTGGTTTTCCTTGATGTACGCGCTCATCTGATCGCTGTTCCAGCCGTTGGGGTTGATATCAAGTTCCTTTTCGTTGATATAGTCCTCGATAAGCTTGTCCGCGCGGTGACGGCTACGGCAAACCTTACAGTCCATAAGAGGATCGGAGAATCCTGCAAGGTGTCCCGATGCTACCCAAGTCTGGGGGTTCATAATGATCGCACTGTCAAGTCCTACGTTGTAGGGAGACTCCTGAACGAACTTCTTCCACCACGCCTTCTTGACGTTGTTTTTAAGCTCTACGCCGAGAGGACCGTAGTCCCACGAGTTAGAAAGTCCGCCGTAAATCTCGCTTCCTGCATATATAATGCCGCGATTTTTACAAAGAGCGACTATTTTGTCCATTGTCTTTTCGCTGTTGTTCATTTCTTTTTCCTTTCAGAATCTATACTGATTTTAATTTAAAAACTCTTTGAATTTATTGACGCTTCCGAGATAGTTTGGATTAAAGAGCATCTCGTCGCCAAAGCGCTCGTACGCGCCGAGAAGCGCGATGCAGTTCTTCTGACTGCTCTCATAGCTGAAGAATATATCGGATATCTCCGACATATCGTCGGGAGTGAAGTCTGTCTTTACAAACTCGAGCATATTTCTGACCTTTGCAATTATGTTCGGTCTGAACTTCGTGCAAATGCTGCTGAGCATTTCTCTCGAAACGTCGATAAGCACCTGAGACGCACCGTAGCGCGATCCGTACGCCTTATACTCAAGCAGACCGCCGAGCATTTCGGAGTCAAGGACAATATCGCCCTCGGGGATAATTATTTCGCTTCCGTCCGACTTTTTCTCTGTGAATACCGTAGTTCCGTTGGAATACGGTACTCCGCCGAGCGTATCTGCAAGTGTGACGAAATCGTCTATGTCAACGTATCCGTAATAATCGGGAACGATTCCGGTCATTCCGGTAACTGTTGAGGGTATGAAATTATCAAGCTTCATTTCGGGCTGCTCTGAGAGGTAATTGACGTACGAGAGGCTAAGGCTCACGCCGCCGAGCTTTATCACAGTGTCACCCGGAATAACCGTTATCAGCGATTTGGAAACGGTCTTGTTGATCGAGACAACGCAGATAAACTTTATTTCGTATTCGGGTACGCGGTCGAGATACTCGGAAAGAAGTCCGTCCCACTCGATAACGTATTCGGGAATTATCGGCTCGCTCGGAGTTTCCTCCTCTTCCCCGTCGTTTTCAGTGTCGCCCTCGGTGCTGTCTCCGCCGTTTTCAAGGTCGTCTCCGCCGCCCTCGGGAGGTGTTTCATCCGTAGAGGGATCCGTCGGCGTCTCGGTGTTTTCGCCGCCCTCGTTTTCCTCGGTGGTAGTGACTCGCGCCACAGGTCCGACCTCGGGAAGATCGTTTTCGTCACCCGATCCGGTTCCGTCCTCAGGAGTTTCCTCGGGGATCTCCTCGGCAGGAGTATCGGTGTCTGTTATGACGAGCGCAAACGAGAAGGTCTCGTGCGTTGTGTTTACAGGGCTTGATCCCGAAGGTCCGTTTTCAACGTTTTCCTGCTCTTCTTCAAGCTGTGCTTCTGCTTTTTCTTTTATGAGAGTAAGCGCAAAGGATCCGCCGTACAGAATTATCACGGCAAAGGCCAGAAAGCAAAGTACGAACGAGATAAGAAATCCTTTTGCAAACGACATAGCGGTACCTCCAAGATTTTTTTGATTTGAAAATGACATTCAAAATCAATCTATTATATAACATAAATAAGTAAATTTCAAGAGCTAAAGGCTTCCAATTTTACGAATTTTCAAATAATTAACACTAAAACGCAAAAAAGCACGCAAAACCCTTGAATTTCACGCGCCTTTGTGGTATAGTATGAGGGTAATATACGCCCCCATAGTTAAATGGATATAA
>JAZSKY010000009.1:0-25523 GCA_045535095.1 Eubacteriales bacterium
CGGAAGCTTGGACACAGTTATTCTAAAATAATACACGCATATCTTGCAGATTATAGCTATGAAATGTTCGAGCGCGAGGAAAACGAGATCGAAGATTTCATAAAAAACGGAGATTTTGATGCGATAAACGTGACCGTCCCCTATAAAAAGACGGTAATAGCATATCTTGACGAGTGCTCGGATATCGCAAAAAGGCTGGGCGCGGTCAATACGGTCGTGCGTAGAGAGGACGGCACTCTTTACGGAGATAATACCGACTTTTACGGCTTTTCGTATATGCTGGACGCGGCAAATATCGACGTTTCGGGCAAGAAGGCTCTCGTTGTCGGAGCAGGAGGCGCGTCCGCTACCGTTTGCTCGGTGCTTGAGGATAGGGGCGCGAGAGAGGTCGTGGTGCTCAGTAGCTGCACGAACACTCCCGAAAACGCGAAATTACATAGCGACAGCGAGATAATCGTCAACGCATCGCCCGTTGGAATGTACCCCGAAACCGAGTCGTCTCCGATAGATATTTCGCTTTTTGACAGATGCGAAGGCGTTCTCGACCTTGTTTATAATCCTGCGAGAACGAATATTATTTGCGACGCCGAAAAGAAAAATATTAAGTGCGAGAGCGGACTTTCAATGCTCGTCGCTCAGGCAAAAAGAGCGTGCGAGATATTCATAGATGCTAAGATCGACGATGCGGTAATTCCCGAAATTACCGAGAAAATCAAGACATCACATGAAAATATCGTGCTTGTAGGAATGCCGGGGTGCGGAAAAAGCACGCTCGGAAAAATCATCTCCGAAAAGACAGGCAGAGCCTTTTTTGATACCGACTGCGAGATAGAAAAAATTGCAGGAAAGCCGATCCCCGAAATTTTCGCTGAGGACGGCGAGGACTTTTTCAGAGACCTTGAGTCAAGAGCTTTGAGAGAGCTCACAAGGACGTCGGGCGCGGTTATCGCAACGGGCGGCGGCGCGGTCAAGAGAGAGGAAAATTATCTTCCTCTTCACAGAAACGGAAAAATAGTCTTTTTAAATCGCGATATAAACGCGCTCGATACGTCGGGACGTCCCCTTTCGCAAAGGGACGGCGTAGAGAAGCTTTTCTGCGAAAGACTCCCCCTTTACAGAAAATTTGCGGACCTTGAAATAGAGGCTTCCTCTGACGCAGATGAAACCTACGCGCGACTTGCAGAGGCGCTTGGAATTAAATGAATTTGGAGAAAAATATGAAAATACTTTTTGTTAACGGACCAAATCTCAACCTTCTCGGCATAAGAGAGCCTGATATATACGGCAAAAGGACGTACGCAGACCTCTGCGCCTTTATCGGCGAGTTTTGTGAGGAAATGTCTGTTGAGTGCGAGATATATCAGTCAAATCACGAGGGCGCGATAGTTGATAAAATACAGGAGGCTTACGGCGTTTTTGACGGAATCGTTATAAATCCTGCCGCATATACGCACACGAGCGTTGCTATTCTCGATGCTCTCAAGGCGGTGTCTGTTCCGACTGTCGAGGTACATATTTCGGACGTTGACGAAAGGGAAGAGTTCCGCCGCCATTCGTTCGTTTCGCTCGTTGCAAAGGAGCGCTTTATCGGACTCGGCTTTGACGGATACAAAAAGGCAGCAGAGTTTTTAAAAGAATATCTCGGATAAAACAAAAACCACCCCAAAGGGTGGTTTTTCAGTCGTTTTCAAGATATTTTTTGCCTGCGCTGAGGATAGATTCCTTGATGAGGATCGACAGTACGTCGGTCATCGTTTTCTTCTTGTCCTTGTCGAGCTTGTTTATCGCGGCAAGCATCTCTTTTGCTTTGGTGAGACGGTCAAGCGAGAGGTCGGTGAGCGTTTTCGCCCCCGTTGACTGCAAAATGTCGAAAAAGGTCTCGCAAAATTCTCTGCGCGTCGCCTGATCGTTGGCGTCAAGCCACTTTTTTATGACCTTTGCGGTCTTTAAATTTTGCTTTGAGCCGTCAGACAGAGTGTCGAATTTGTTGACGTTCACCTTCCAGTTGAAGGCGTCGTGCTGATAAATTCCCCTCTTTCCCGAGCGGACGGTGATAAGATTTTCGTCGTGCGAAAGGAGAAGTCCGACAACCGAATTTTCGGGTACGAAGGTGTGTATCCGGTCTCCGAAAGCCTTGTAATTCTCATTTTCGGTCAGCGGACCGAGCAGTCCCGGACCGTCAAAGCAGAAGATCGAGGTTATCCTCTCTCGCACCGAAACGCTTGCCGAAAGGGAAGCAAAGGTGGCGAGATTTCCGCCCTTCGAGTGTCCTGCGATCCTTATCGGCACGCTCGGGTTTTCAAGAGCTATTCTCTCAAGAAAGCGTCCTGCGTCAAGCTGGGCGGGGATAGTGTTGAGATAGCTCATACGGAAGTTTTCCTTCCAGCCGATTATCGAATCGTCTGTTCCGCGGTACGCGATAAAGAGCGATCTGTCGGGCGTGACGAATGCGCTTGCCGAAAACTGCTTGCCGAGATCGGTGTCGGTGTCGCTTTCAAACGCAACGAGCTTTATTCCTGAAAAACGGCGCGTTCTGGACGCATATTTGAATATGACCGGTATTTCCTCGGGGAGAATGAGTCCGAGAGGCTTTACGACTCTTTTTGCGTCTGCGAAAAAGCCCTTTGCGAGGTCGTCGAGGGTTATTTTGCCCTCGGGAAGGAGTCCCGAAAAGTCAAGATATGAGATCTCGCTGAGTATCAGCGCGTCTATTTCGTTTAGCGGAGAGGCGGAGAAATCGAGGTCGCCGCGCCACTTGAGATAATCAAAAAGATTTGCCAATTAAATCATCTTCCTTCAACGAATTTCTGATATGCTATGCGGTGACTTTTGTCCTCGAGATATATCGAGCCGCACCGAACGAAGCCGAGTTTTGACAGCAACTTCTGCATAGGCAGATTTTCTGTGTGTGTGTCTATTTTAATATTGCCGCATTTTTCAGTAGCGAAGGTAAGGCAGAGCGCTCCGAGTCCCTTTCCTCTGCCGAGTGCTCCAACGCCTACGCGGTGTACGACTCCGTAGGGAAGGGCGTTCAGCCAGTCTCCGTCAAAGATTTCGCGGTAGGTGGGATCGTCTGCGTTTTCCTCAAAATAGAAGGCGGCGAGGATATTTTCTCCGTCTGTGGCAACGTATCCGCCACCGTTTTCCGAAAGATCTTCCTTCACTGTATCGACGGGAGGGTAAAAGTCGCCCCATTGATCGGGATTTCCGCTCTTTCGCATAAAGTCGCGCGCCTCCGAATATATTTGCATGACCGCGTCAAAATCGCCTGCGGTCGCCTTTCTTATATATATATGCTCGCTCACAGCCTTTTACACCTCCCGTAAAGCTTCCGTTTTTTGAATTATAGCACAGAGAGTGTGTAAAATCAATAAGCAAAAGGCAAAAGTTTTGTTAAAGCACTTTAAATTTACCTTGACATTTGTCGAGCGCTATGCTATAATGTCAAGGTAAAACACGCCGGCGTGGCGAAATTGGCAGACGCAAGGGACTTAAAATCCCTCGGTGGAAACACCGTACCGGTTCGACCCCGGTCGCCGGCATAGAAAAAACCACTTCATCTCGAAGTGGTTTTTCTTTATGCCTTTTTAACGGGGACTTTTGTTTTTTCGGAAATTGATTTTATCCACTCCTGCACAGTCTTTTCCTCAGGGAATGTAAGATGTGAAAGGGGATATTCCTTGCCGAGCATTTCCGACTTTCCGCTGCCGAGCGGATGATATGGCTCTACGTTTATTTCGATAATATTGTCAAGAGAATTTGCTATCTCGGCTATTTTCTCAAAATGATCGTCTCTGTCGTTGAGGCTTGGAATAATAGGACAGCGAAGTACCGTTTTTGCGCCGAGAGAGTCTATGTATCTGAGATTTTCAAGGATTTTCTCGTTAGACACACCCGTATATTCCTTGTGTCGCACAGGATCTGTCTCCTTGCAGTCGAAAAGGAAAATGTCAACGAAGGGAACAAGCTCGCAAAGTCGCTCGCACCTGACTGCTCCGCAGGTCTCGATGCAGGTGTGGAGTCCCTCCTCCTTCGCAGCGCGAAGAAGGGCAAGAGCGAAGTCGAACTGATAGGTCGGCTCTCCGCCCGACAGAGTCATTCCTCCGCCCGACGTTTCGTAAAATATCTTGTCGCGCAGTACCTCGGACAGCACCTCGCCGACCGTCTTTTTCTCGCCGACCGTCTCGAGTGCGCCGGTTACGCAAGCCTTTGAGCAGGATCCGCAGGCGTCACACGACTCGCGCAGATAGGTGTGGGTGTTTTCGTCAAAGAGATGTCCGCCGTGAGGACAAGCCGTCTCGCAGGCGCGACAGCCGAGACATTTTTGGGGGCTGAAAAATATTTCCGCGCTTGCCGATTTTGATTCGGGGTTGTGACACCACAGACAGTCAAGAGGACAACCCTTCATAAATACGGTCGTGCGTATGCCCGGCCCGTCGTTGACCGAAAATCTCTGAATATTGAATACGTATCCCGTTTCCACGTGGGTATCCTCCTTTTCTCTTTGTGTGTAGATTATAGCATTATTTTTCCTTCTTGTCAATCTCGTCAATAAAAAAATCGAAGCACTTTTGGTGCTTCGATTTTATTTTACCACTGTACTGCAGGATTTCCCGAAAGGTACTTTCTGGGATTTACGTGAGTGCCGTTTACAATGACCTCGAAATGGAGGTGTGCGCCCGAAACTCGTCCTGTCTTACCCATATTACCGATATACTCACCCGCATAAACTCTTTCGCCAACCTCAACTACGGGGCGCCTGTTCATGTGAGCGTAAAGTGTAATGACTCCGTCTCCATGGTCGATCTTGACGTACCAGCCGTACGAATCGCTCCAGCCCGAGGTGATTACCTCACCTGCCGCTGCCGCAACGATCTTCGGGTTGCCCGCTCTCGAAACGTCGATTCCCTGATGGTAGGTAGATGCACCTGCAACCGGAGCGGGTCTCTTTCCGTACTCGGAGGTTACCCAGCCGACGGTCGGCCAGGTGAACTTTCCTCCGTCCCATGTGGTGGACTGCGTTCCGTAAACCGTTACCTCGTCGGTCGGCTCAAGCGTTATCTGAACGCTATCGTCAATTCTTACGGTGTGCGAATAGACTCCGTCTATGTAAACGTCCTCGTATTCAACCGTACAAAGACCGTCTTTTCCCTTGATGTGAACGAACTCGGGATCGTCGTCACCGTATTTAAGACCGAAATCGGTGTCGGGACGGCGAACGTGTCCGTATGCTACTGCCTCGGTTTCGGTTCTTACTACTCGCTCGGTGGTTACCGTTACGGTAGGAATTACGTCCTCGGGCATTTCTGCGCCGCTTCCGAAGAGAAGGGCGGAGTCGATGCTTTCTATTATTCCTGCGACGTTGTTGTCAAGACTGTCCATCGTAAGAGAGTTGTTTTTAATTGAAAGGAATGCGTTTTTAAGATCGCTCGCGGTAACGAGTGTGCTGATCTTTGCATATCCGAGGGTTGCGTAAACGGTGGACTTCTCGTTGCGGTTGTTATCCTTTTCGGATACGTAGGACGCTATATCCGAAACGACCGACGAGAGACTGTCCTCCTCGGACAGAGGGCAGTGACCGAGCACGTTTCCGTCGAGATAAAGTGTGTAGCATTCGCCGTAGAGCGCTTTGGTTTCGCTAAGAAGAATGTTGTACATACTGTCCGAGGACGCAACCTTCGCCGTACGCTCTATCGAAACGAGCTTGATGTTAAGGTCGTTTTCGAGCGAGTGAGGATATCCGAGCGTCTCGGTCATGGTCTTTTCGACCTTGACGAGAGCATCGAAATAGCCTTCAAGGCTTTCGGTGACGAAAATGGTTTTGCCGTCAAGTCTGACCTCGTAAAGAAGCCCGGTGACGATGCCTTCCTCAATATGTAGCGTATCGTCTTCCACCGCTTTGTCGGTGCAGCCTGCAAGAGCTGCGCCAAGTACGATGGAGACACTTAGCATTAAAAGTAAAGCGCTGAAGATACGTAAGTTTTTCAGCATATATACCTCTCCTGGTTTGTTTTCGTGTGTTTTTTTATCTGATTTCGTAGGTTTGCAGAGATATCGAGAGTAATCCGATATCAGACCACACGCTCTGTCATTATAGCACTTTTATATTAAAATGTCAAGACTTTTTTCGTTTTTTGTCTTATCGGCGTGAAAAATATCGTTTTTTTGACACGATTTATCTTCCTTTTATATTGAAAATATTGCAAAACTGTGGTAAAATATTCACAAAGAGTAAAAAAGTTTCATTTTAGGAGATTTTTATGGATTTCACCACCCTTTCAGATGTGAAGGCGGACACACATATAAATTTTATGAAAAAAGCGCTTGAATATGCCAAAGTCGCGCTTGAGAGCGAGGACGTACCCGTCGGTGCTGTTGTCGTTTGTGACGGCGAGATCGTTTCGTGGGGATACAACCGCCGCGAGGGCGAGAAGAATGCAACTCTTCACGCAGAGATCGAGGCTATCGACAAGGCGTGCCGAGTCCTCGGAGGGTGGCGACTGCACAAATGCGATCTTTACGTCACCCTTGAGCCCTGTCCGATGTGCGCCGGCGCGATAATCAACGCTCGAATCAAAAACGTCTATTTCGGCGCGGGCGATCCTAAGTCGGGCGCGTTCGGCGGTCTTTTTGATATGAACGCCTTTGCCCTGAACCATCACCCGAATATTTACAGCGGTCTTTGTGAGGACGAATGCTCCGCGCTGCTCAGCGAGTTCTTTGAAAAGCTGCGACAGAAGAGAAAAGAAATCGGATACGTCAAGAAAAAATGGTAAAAGCCGACCCGTTTGGGTCGGCTTTCATTTTTATATATCAGTTGAGCTCTCCGATAAGATCGGACATTGAATACATTCCTGCGGGCATTCCAACCATAAATTCTGCGGCACGGAGAGCGCCGAGCGCGAATACCGAGCGCGAATACGCCGAATGTGAAATGGTGACAGACTCGTTCTTGCCTCCGAAAAGGACGCTGTGCTCGCCGACGATTCCGCCTGCGCGTACTGCGTGAATACCGATCTCGTTTTTCGGTCTTTCCTCGCGTCTCTCGCTTCTGTCGTAAACGTACTCGGGCTTTTCCTCGAGCGTTTCGGAAATGGCGTCTGCTATCATAAGAGCCGTGCCGCTGGGCGCGTCCAGCTTCTTATTGTGATGCGCTTCGATTATTTCAATATCAAAATCGTCTCCGAGCATCGCCGCAGCTTTCTTTGCAAGCTCTATTAAAAGGTTGATTCCGAGCGACATATTTCTCGAGAAGAATACGGGGATCGATCTCGCCGCCTCGTGCATCATAGCGGTCTCCTCTGCGGTGTGTCCTGTTGTCGAAACGACTATCGGGAGGCGCTTTGCCTTTGCGTAATCAAGATACTGACCGATTGCTCCGTGAAATGAAAAATCTACGATAACGTCGGCCTTTTCCTTGACGTCTGCTATGTTCCTGTAAACGGGATAATCGCCGCTTTGCGCGTCGTTTACGTCAACGCCTGCAACGATTTTAAAATTCTCCTTTTCGGATATAAGCTCCTTGACGGCTTGTCCCATTCTGCCGTTTATTCCGCAAAAAATTATGTTAGTCATATATAACTCCGATTTAATTTATCAGCCTCGGAAGACTTGGCGTTACCGAGGCTGTTTTTCTTTACTTTTTGAGTCCGAGATCCTTCATTATGGATACGAGCTTTGCGCGATTCTGAGGCTCTACCTCAGAAAGGGGGAGACGAAGCTCGCCCGAGCAGAATCCGAGCTCCTCCATAACCGCCTTGATCGGAACGGGGTTGACCTCGCAGAAGATCGCTCTTGCGAACGAGTGAAGCTTCAGCTGGAGAGCTGCGCTTTCCTTGACCTTGCCGTCAAAATAGAGCTGGCAGATGTCGTGAGTTTCTCTCGGCATAGCGTTTGCCATTACCGAGATAACGCCCTTGCCTCCGAGAGAGAGCATAGGAACGATCTGATCGTCGTCTCCGCTGTAAATATCGAAAACGTCGCCAAACTCGTGGAAGGTATCAACAACCTGAGAGAAGTTGCCCGATGCTTCCTTTACACCCACGATGTTCGGGTGCTTTGCAAGCTCTCTGTAAACGGGAGCGGTGATGTTGCATCCGGTACGCGAGGGTACGTTGTAAACGATAATAGGGCAATCTACCGCGTCTGCGATGAGATTATAGTGTCTGATAAGACCTGTGGTGGTTGCTTTGTTGTAGTAGGGGGTGACGGTGAGAAGTCCGTCTGCGCCTGCCTGACTTGCAAAGCGGGAAAGCTCAACCGCGTAGCTCGTATCGTTGCTTCCCGTACCTGCGATAACCGGGATTCTTCCGTTTACCTTTTCAAGAGTGTATTCAAGGCACTTCTTATGCTCTGCGTCCGAAAGAGTTGCACACTCACCGGTAGTGCCGCAGATGATAATAGCATCGGTGCCGTTTGCTATCTGATATTCTATGATATTTCCGAGAGCGTCGTAATCCACCTTGTAATCCTTAAAAGGAGTTATAATAGCGACTCCCGATCCCGTGAAGATAGTTTTTTTCATTGTTGCTTACATTCCTTTCCCGATGAAACCGCGTACGCGAAAAAGCGATCGCGGCAGTTTTTAAAAAAATGTGAAATTGGTGTTGAAAAAACGTACATATTATTGTATAATAGGAACTGTCGGCAGTACATTTAACTGCGACAACAAAATTCGCCGTATAATATAATAACACAAACGCCCTTTTATGTCAATAAGTTTTGCATTATTTTATTCAACTATTTTGACTTAAAACGGTGCGTTTTAAGGAGATAACAGCTTATGATATCAAACGAAAAGACCTTTACAGACCTCAGCGTACACGATTTTTCGTACGAGCTCCCCGAGGAGCTTATCGCGCAGGAGCCTGCAGAGCCTCGCGACTCGTCCCGTCTTATGGTGCTTGACAGAGACGAAAAAAGCATAGAGGACAAAAGATTTTCCGATATAATCGACTATTTGAGAGAGGGTGACGTTCTCGTCATCAACGATTCAAAGGTCATCCCCGCCCGAATCTTCGGAGAGAAGGAGGGTAGCGGCGCACCTATCGAGGTAGTCCTTCTTCGCAGAAGGGGAAGCGACCTCTGGGAAGCGCTCACACGCCCCGGAAAAAAAGCGAAGGTCGGTACTGACATTATATTCTCGAGCGAGCTTCGTGCTCACGTCGAGGAGGTGGTTGAGGGCGGAAACCGAATACTCCGCTTTGAATATGACAAAACTAAAGAGGACTTTTTCTCTGTGCTTGACAGAGTCGGCTCGATGCCTCTGCCTCCCTATATCACAAGGCCTCTTGAGGACAAGGACCGCTATCAGACTGTCTATGCTTCCGAGCGCGGAAGCGCGGCGGCACCGACGGCAGGACTTCATTTTACCCCCGAGCTTCTCGACAGGATCAGAGAAAAGGGAGTCAGGATCGCGCCTGTTATGCTTCACGTCGGACTCGGCACCTTCCGTCCCGTAAAGGTCGAAAAGATAACCGATCACGTAATGCACAGCGAGTTTATTTCGGTAAGTCCCGAGAGTGCAGAGATCATAAACAGTGCAAAGAAAAACGGCGGTAGAGTTGTCGCCGTAGGCACGACCTCCTGCCGTACTCTCGAGAGCGCATCGGACGAAAACGGAGTCGTTCGGGCTATCTCGGACGATACGGGAATCTTTATATATCCCGGATATAAATTCAAGGTAACAGACGCGCTGATAACCAATTTCCACCTTCCCGAAAGCACGCTTATTATGCTCGTTTCCGCGCTTGCGGGACGCGAGTTTACCCTTGACGCGTACAAGACTGCCGTCGAGAGAAAGTACCGCTTTTTCTCGTTCGGAGACGCGATGTTCATTCATTAAGTATAAAATACGAAAAACGGAGATTTTTAAGTGAAAAACAAGGAAAATATCAAAAAAGAGGGAACAAAACGTACAGTTTCTGACTACGCCCTCATCACGCTCGGAACCTTTATGGTGGCGCTCGGAATAAGCGTTTTCCTCGCTCCGAACAAGCTCTCTCCGGGTGGAGTCACCGCTGTCGGAACGGTGCTTTTGCATCTTTTTAATATCAGACTTTCGATCACCAACCTCGTTATCAACGCGATACTTTTCGTGCTTGGATACAAGTATCTCGGAAAGAGCGCGGTGGTCAAAACGGTGTACGGAATAGTCGCCCTTTCGGCATTTCTCGAGGTGGCGTCCCTTATTCCTCTCTATACGGGAGACGTAATAATTTCGTCGGTAGCAGGCGGAATACTTATGGGTGTCGGAGTAGGACTTGTCATAAGACGCGAGGGCTCTACGGGCGGTAGTGATTTTGCCGCGCTCATTCTGAACAGATTTTTCCCGCACATCTCGACGGCGAAGCTGATAATGGCAATAGACGGAGTTATAATCGCGCTTGCGGGCGTTGTTTTCGGCAGTCTTGAGGTAACCTTCTATTCTGCGGTCACGCTTTTCGTTGCGACCAGAGTAGCGGACGCTATCTGCACTCTCGGAAACGCGGCAAAGACCGTACAGATATTCTCCGAGAAAAACGACGAGATAGCCGATATGATCCTCCACGAGCTTAACCGCGGAGTTACCGGAATGCACTGCAAGGGAATGTACACCGACAGAGAGTCGATGATGCTTTTGTGCGTTGTCTCGCCCAAGCATCTGCCAATAATAATCAACAGAGTAAGAAAGATAGATAAGGGCGCTTTTATCGTTGTGAACGATACGAAAGAGGTGCTCGGTCAGGGCTTTGCGCTTGAAAGCTCTTACGATAAAATAAACTGAAAACGGAGATTTTCAAATTGAAAAAAAGAGTAATTGCGATAAGCGGACCGACGGCTGTCGGAAAGACCGCGCTCGCTCTTCGCGTGGCACGCGAGCTTGACGGCGAGATAATCTCGTGCGACTCCATGCAGATATATAAGGGTATGGATATAGGTACTGCAAAGCCTACTGCCGAGGAGCTTTCTCTCGTGCGCCATCACATGATAGATATAGTCTCGCCCGACACCGCGTTTTCGTGCGCCGACTACAAGAAAATGGCGACCGAGGCGCTCGAGGATATTCTCGCAAGAGGGAAGATGCCCATCTTCTGCGGAGGGACGGGACTTTACCTCGAAAGTGTCCTCTACAACGGCGGATTTTCGGAAGCGCCTGCTGACAAGTCGCTCCGCGAAATACTGTCGCAAAACAGTCCCGAGGACAACTACGCAAGGCTTATGCAGATAGATCCCGACGCGGCGCTCAAAACACACGCGAACAATATTCCGAGGGTGGTACGCGCTCTTGAAATTTACGAGCTGACCGGCAAGACCAAGACCTATTGGGACAAGCTTTCAAAAGAGAAAAAATCGGACTACGATCCTAAGATCGTCGTTTTGTACGCATCAAACAGAGAAGAGCTTTACGACAGAATAAACAGACGCGTTGATATTATGGTCGAGAGCGGACTCGAAAGGGAGGTAAGAGAGCTTGCAAGCGCCTTTTCACCCACGTCTCTTCAGGCTATCGGATACAAGGAGCTTCTTGAATATTTCGACGGAAAATGCACCTTTGACGAAGCAATAGACAAGATAAAGCAGGCAAGCAGAAATTACGCAAAGCGTCAGCAGACGTGGTGGAGACACTGCGAAAGCGCATATAACGTGGACGTATCGAGCGAAAACTTTGAAAATATTGTAAATTTTGTGATTTCTCTTGCGAAAAATGATTGATATATAGAAAAATATATGTTATAATACTTAAATAAACCGCGAGGCGCAAAAGGAGGCTGTGAAAAGATGGACGTTTCATACATCAAACGAATCGGTATGTACGTAATTCTTGCAATAGCCGCGCTGGCGATCATAATAAGCCTCGTTTACCACGCGTTCGCAGGACTTTCGGACGATCTTGAGCTTACCTTTCTCAAAACGGTCAAGGTGTCCGAAAATATTGAGCTTGAGGCATTCCTTTCGGTGGACGAGCATGCGGTGAAGCAGTCGTCCTCGCATGAGGCGGGAGCGGTCATCGAATACGTTTCGGGAAAGAGATCGTACGTTTCTATCGGAGATACGGTCGTAAGAGCGTATCCGAGCGGAAGTGACGTATCAACGATCGAGCGTATATACGCGCTTAGCGAAAAGATAGCCTTCTGCAAAAAGGTTGACGAGTACTCGTCAAGGCAGGGCGCAGACCGGCTGAAGCAGAAGATTGAAAAATGCGAAAAGGACATCGCCGCAGAAACCTCGCTTGAAAAGCAGAACGAGCTTCGCGAGGAATACAGAGTGCTTCTTGCCGCATATTCGGCAAAGATGGACCCGAGCGTCAACTATCAGAAGCTTATAAAGGACTATGAGAGCGAGATAGCAAAGGCAAGAGAAACGCTCGGAAAAGCGAAGGCGGAATATAAGTCGGACGTAAACGGAGCGTATTTCTCCGAATGTGACGGATACGAGGGCATGATAGACATAAGCTCGCTTTCGTCCGCCGATCTTGACACGCTCTATACCGCGCTTTCGGAAAAAAACAAAGACGACAGTGTTTCTGCGCTCGGCAAGGTCGTTGATATGAACGTCTGGTATCTCGTTTGCCGCACCGACAGAGAGACCTCTCTTAGAATGGTAAAGGGAGACACGCTCAGCGTTACCCTTGAAAGCTCGGGAAAGACCTGCAAGATGACGGTTGACCGAGTAGTTTCGGAAAGAGACAGAGACGAGGCGGTAATAATCCTCAAATCCTCGCTTATGCTTGAGTGTGAGGATTACGCGCATTTCCAGAATATAAAGATCTCGCTCGGCGAGGTAGAGGGATACAAGATACCCACGGGAGCCGTGCGATATGAAAACGGAGTTTCGGGAGTTTACGTGCTTCGCGGAAGCCTCGTTCGTTACAGACAGATCGAGATAGTAGGTGCGTTTGACGGATACGTCGTCGCATCAACGGGATCGTTTGACGTGCTTGAAGGTCTCACCGCGCTCAACAGATACGACAGAATAATAGTCAGAGGTCATAACCTCTACGACAAGAAAGTAATTATATAGGTCAAACGGACTATGACGGAAGAATATAAGAAATCGCTTGCCGAGAGCTTTGGTGAGCTTTACGAAAATATAAGAAAAAGCGGACGGGACGTCCTTGTGGTTGCCGCGAGTAAGACGGTCTCTGCCGAGGTCATAAATTACGCCGCTGAAAATTTCGGACTCACCGACGTCGGTGAAAACCGCGTGCAAGAGCTTCTTGAAAAGTACGACAGTCTTGATAAGGACAGACTGAAGGTGCATTTTATCGGTCATCTTCAGAAAAACAAGGTAAAATACATCGTCGGCAAGGTCGCGCTTATACATTCGCTTGATTCGGAGGGACTTGCCCTTGAGATAGAGAAGCAGGCGTCAAAGCTCGGCATCACGTGCGACGTGCTTATCGAGGTCAACATCGGCGCAGAGGAGCAAAAGAGCGGAATAGACGCCGCCGAGGCGCTCGCTCTTGCCGAGAAGGTACTCACTCTTGAGCACGTAAATCTGCGCGGAATGATGACGGTAGGGCCGAGATGTGAGTCAAAAGAGGAATATAAGGTATATTTTAATAAAACATATTCACTTTTTTCGGAAATATTTCTTGACAAGTTACCCGAAAAAGGGCATAATATAGAGAGCCCCATTCTTTCAATGGGAATGTCCGACTCCTACGAGGCGGCGCTCGAGTGCGGAGCAAATATCATAAGACCGGGAAAATGTCTTTTCGGTGAAAGATACTATCCGACACCCGAAAAATAAAACACGTATATTTTTGCGCAAGGGCGCAGGATAAAAATAAAAACTATTTTTGGAGGATCACATGGCAGGATTAAAAAGTATGATAGGAAAAATATTCTCTCCCGAGGACGAGGAGGATATCCAGAGCTATTCTTCGAGCGATTACGAGGAGCCGAGCGCTCCCGAATATCAGGCAAAGACCGCAGAGCCTGCAGCTCCTGCATATACCGCAGAGCCTGCAAGCGCACCTAAGCAGACCGCAGCCAAGGCTGTTGACGCTGCATTCGAGCTTAAGGTGGTAAAGCCTGACAATTTTGCATCGGTAGGTCAGATCGCAGACCACCTTATCAACAGAAGAACGGTAGTTCTCAACCTCGAGTCCACCTCTAAGGAGACTGCAAGAAGAATTATCGACTTCCTCAACGGTGTTGCATATACTCTTGACGGACAGATCAAGGCTGTTGCAAACAATACTTACGTTATCACCCCGAGCCACGTTGACATTTCGGGCGAGTCTCTCGCTGAAAGTAAGCCTGCGGCATCGGTAACTCAGACACCCGACGATTCGGGCTTCGGCGGCTTCTGATAAAAATCGGAGCAAAAGACCTTGGAATATTTCGTTTATTTCATAGTTGCCTTCGTACGTCTCGTTCTGACGCTTCTTCAGTTTCTGATGCTTGGACGCGCGATAATGTCGTGGTTCATTCGTGACGGCGACTCAAAGCTTTACGATTTTCTGTACTATACGACCGAGCCTGCGATCGTGCCTGTAAGATGGCTTCTTGCAAAGCTCGGACTTTCCGGAGACGGAATGATGATCGATATATCCTTCCTCGTGACCGTTCTCGTTCTTTCGATAGTGCAGATCCTTCTCCCGGTGGTGACTCTCTGATGAAGAGCGAGTCGATCGGACTTTCGGGAGACGAAAGGCTGCTTTTTGCCAAAACGGACGATATGAAGGAGAAGGCGCGCCGCGGAAGAGTTGCGTCGAGCGTCTTTCTGACGCCGGGCGAGCAGGCGGCAGTCAGTGCCTATCTTTCTAGTACGCACTGCGATCTGGAATACGCATTTCTTGGCGGATACGGTGACGCAGAGCGGAAAATGCTCGTCGTTTTTCCCGACTATATCACGCCTGAGTATTTCGACTCGGACGAGGTTTTTCGCGCCGTTATGATAAGACCTTGCGGAGGCGAGGAGATAGATCACAAGTCCTATCTCGGCTCTCTTATGGGACTTTCGATAAAGCGCGAGGCTGTTGGAGATATAGTCATTTTACCCGAAGGCGCGGTGGTTTTCTGCACACCGCACGTTGCCGCGATGATATGCGATAATCCCTCTCCGCTCGAGCGAGTCGGCAGATACAAGGTGTCGTCCGAATACGCGGAAAGGTCTCTTTACGAGAATTTTCAGAGAAAATACGAGGAGATCTGCGTCATTATGGCGTCCCTTCGTCTTGACTGCGCGGTCGCCGCTCTTGCGAACGTTTCAAGAGGCGCGGCGCAGGAGAAGATCCTCGCAAGAGATGTGCGTCTCTGCCACAAGGAGGAGACCTCGGTCAGCGCCCAGATAGCAGAAGGGGACACGCTCTCTGTAAGAGGAGTCGGCAAATTTATAGTAGGTGAGATCTGCGGTGAAACGAGAAGCGGCAGACTCAAGGTAATGTTAAAGCATTACGTTTAAATAACTCGCGAAAGCGCGAGAAGAAAGGGGCGATCAGATGCTTCCGCCTTATGAACTTGAAAATAAAAAATTCACGAAAGCGATAAAAGGGTACAGCAGTGCCGAGGTTGACGAGCATCTTGCCTTCGTCACCGAAAAGTACACCGAGCTTTATAACGCGTACAACGACCTCGAGCGCAGACTCAGAAAGGCAGAGGCGGAGCTTGCCGTCTGCAAGAAGAAAGAGGAAGAGACGAACGTAACTCTCAGTAACGCGCGTGACGAGGCTCGCAGGATTATCGAAGAGGCAGAGTCTCACGCAGAAGACGTGAGAGACGCAGCAAAGGAAGAGACCGACAAGATCCTTATCGAGTTCAAGAGACAGATAAAGATCGAAAAGGACGCGCTTCGTATCCTTCAGGCGCGCGTTGCCGAATTCAGAGATAACATATACAGTCAGTATCATCAGCATATCGAGCTGCTCGAGTCGATAGTGCCCGAGATAGAGCATCAGGAGGAGGACGATTGGAGCCTCCCCGACAACGAGTACGTTACAATGGCGGTTCATCAGATACAGCTCGACGTTGCGGACAAGCGCGCGGACAACGCTCGCGGAGTTCGCTCGAGAGAGCAGATCAGCGACGAGCTTCTTGAAAGACTCGTCACCGAAAGAGAGACCTTCCGCGGTCTCGGTCAGGCGGCGCTCGGCTACGATCTTGAAAACGAGCCGCTTATCGACGTCCGCCGCTCTAAAAAAGAAAACTAATCGGTTGCCACGCGCAGCTTTTAATAAAATGATCACAATAAAGGAGTTTCCATACTACAATGGCTAAGGATTACACAAGTACACTTAATCTGCCGCAAACGAATTTTTCGATGCGCGCAAATCTTCCCCAGAGAGAGCCCGAAACTATAAAATATTGGAACGAGATAGGACTTTACGAGCTTCTTGACAAAAACGGAGCAGACAAGCCTCTTTTCGAGCTTCACGACGGACCTCCCTTCTCGAACGGACGCCTTCACATGGGCCACGCGCTCAACAAGATCCTCAAGGACTTCATTAACAAGTCTAAGGTAATGGGCGGATACCGCATTTCCTTTATCCCCGGCTGGGATAACCACGGTATGCCTATCGAGAGCGCTATTATCAAAAAGAGCAAGCTCGACAGAAAGAAGATGTCGATTCCCGAGTTCAGAAACGCTTGTCACGATTTCGCGCAGGATTTCGTAAACATTCAGCGCGAGCAGTTCATTCGTCTCGGTATCGTTGCAGACTGGGATAATCCTTACCTCACTATGGACCCCAAATTCGAGGAGCGCGAGGTAAAGGTGTTCGGCGAGATGTTCCGCAAGGGATACATCTATAAGGGACTCAAGCCCGTTTACTGGTGCCCTCACGACGAGACCGCTCTCGCAGAGGCAGAGATCGAGTACCAGACCGACAAGTGCACCTCTATTTACGTAAAATTCAAGGTAAGCGACGCTCTTGGCAAGCTTGACGCGTCCCGCCTTGACAAAACATATTTCATAATCTGGACGACTACCCCCTGGACTCTCCCCGGAAACCTCGCTATCGCGGTAAATCCCGACGAGATCTACGCGGTTGTCAGAAACCTCGACAAGGACGAGGACTACATCGTTGCAAAGGCACTCGCTGAAAAGACGATGAAGGACGGAAAGGTTGAAAATTACGAGATCGTTTCCGAGTTCAAGGGCAGAGAGCTTGAGCTTATGAAGGCTTCTCACCCCTTCCTTGACAGAGAAAGCGTACTCCTTCTTGCAGATTACGTCACTATGGACAGCGGTACGGGCTGCGTTCATACCGCTCCCGGCTTCGGTGCAGACGACTACATCACCTGCAAGAAGTACAATATGGACATCATCGTTCCGGTTGACGACAGAGGCTATCAGACCTCTGATGCAGGCAAGTTTGCAGGAATGTACTACGAAAAGTCCAATCAGGCAATTCTTGACGATATGACCGAAAGCGGCGCACTCTTTGCATCTGAGGAGATCGAGCACGAATATCCTCACTGCTGGAGATGTAAGCACCCCATCATCTTCCGCGCAACTCCTCAGTGGTTCTGCTCCGTTGACGCCTTCAAGAAGGAAGCGGAGAAGGCTTGTGAGGACGTAGAGTGGATCCCCGCCTGGGGCGGCGACCGTATTTCGCAGATGGTTCGCGAAAGAGCAGACTGGTGTATCTCCCGTCAGCGTCACTGGGGACTTCCCATTCCCGTATTCTACTGCGAGGACTGCGGCAAGGCTATCTGTGACGAGGAGACCGTAAGCTCGGTAGCAAAGCGCTTCGGCGAAAAGGGATCGAACAGCTGGTACGAGGACAGCGTAGAGGCACTTCTCCCCGAAAACTACACCTGCCCGCACTGCGGATCCAAAAAGTTTGTGAAAGAGACCAACACGCTCGACGGTTGGTTTGACTCGGGATCGAGCCATTTCGCAGTTCTCGAGGGTGATAAGAAGGGCAAGTGGCCCGCAGACCTTTACCTCGAGGGTGCCGACCAGTACAGAGGTTGGTTCCAGTCGTCTCTTCTTACCGCTGTTGCGGCAGGCGGAGAGGGCGCACCCTTCAAGGCGGTTCTTACCCACGGTTGGACTGTTGACGGCGAGGGCAAGGCAATGCACAAGTCTCTCGGAAACACGATAGCTCCCGATGAAATCGTAAATAAGTACGGCGCAGAGCTCGTTCGTCTCTGGGTTGCATCGAGCGATTACAGAGTTGACGTACGCGTTTCGGATAACATCTTCAAGCAGCTTTCCGAGACCTACCGTAAGATCAGAAACACCGCGAGAATCCTTATGGCTAACCTTAACGGATTTGATCCCGACAGAGATCTTCTTCCCGTCGATAAGCTTCAGGAGATCGACAAGTGGGCACTCTCCCGTCTCAACGGACTCGTCAAGGCTGCAAGAGAGGCTTACGATAACTACGAATTTCATATCGTATATCACGGCGTAAACAACTTCTGTACTACCGATATGTCCAAGCTTTACGTTGACATCACCAAGGACAGAGTTTACACCGAAAAGGCAGATAGCGAGGCACGCCGCTCGGCACAGAGTGCTATGTGGCACATTCTCTCGGCGCTCACCCGTCTTATCGCGCCCCTTATTTCCTTCACCGCAGAGGAGATCTGGCAGGAAATGCCTCACCTCTCTACCGACAAGAAGGAAAGCGTATTCCTTTGCGATATGCCGGTATTTAACGAGGAGTGGAATTTCGCAGAGCTGGAGGCAAAGTGGAACAAGCTCTTTGATCTCCGCGATGACGTTATGAAGGCTCTTGAGCTTGCACGTGCAGAAAAGCTCGTAGGAAAGTCGCTTGACGCAAAGGTTACCCTTTATCTCAGCGGCGAGACGATGGACTTCGTCAAGTCCTTCGGCGATATGCTTCCCACCGTATTTATCGTATCCGGCGTTGTTATCTCGGGTGACAAGGCTCCCGAAAATGCATACACCGAGACCGAGAGCGGAATCGGAGTTCTCGTTGAAAGCGCGGACGGCGAAAAGTGCGACCGCTGCTGGATGTACACGACAGAGCCGATAAGCGACGGAGAGGGAATCCTCTGCCCGCGCTGCAAGAGAATCATCGATAGCTTATGATGGTATACATCTACGCTGCAATAATAGTTTTTTCGGTAATTATCGACCAAATTACAAAGTATGCGGTAGTTGCAAATATGGCTGAGGGGCAGTCGATACCTCTTATTGAGAACGTTCTGCACCTCACCTATATCACCAACGACGGCGCCGCTATGGGTATGATGGACGATTACAGATGGGTGTTTATGACGGTGTCCACCGTAGCGCTCATCGGAATATCGGTCTGGCTGTTTGTCTGTCATAAAAAGATAACAAAGCTCTCGGGTATCGCATTTTCGATGGTCGTTGGCGGCGGTATCGGAAATATGATCGACCGCATATTCAACGGCGAGGTCTTTGGAGAGGGCGTTGTTATCGACTTTATCGATTTTTGCGCTTTCCCGAATCTCTGGAAATGGATCTTCAACGGCGCGGATGCCTTCGTCTGCGTAGGTGTCGGAATTGCAGTTCTCGACATAATACTTGAAGAGGTAAAGAGATACAAAGCCGAAAAGGCGGAAAAGAGCGGCTCTGCCGAAACTCAGATAAAAGAGGAAAATTAAATGACTCATATACCGACCGAAAAAGAAATCGGTTTGAGAATTGACGCTTTTGTGGCGGAACGCGAGGAAATCACGCGTTCCGCCATTCAAAAACTTATAGAAAAGGGAAACGTCAGGGTAAACGATAAGCCTGTCAAGAAAAGCTACAAGGTAGAGGCTCTTGACGTTATCGAGATAGATATTCCCGAGCCCGAGGAGATCTCGGTATCGGCAGAGGATATCCCGCTTGACGTATTTTACGAGGACGACGATCTCATCGTTGTCAACAAGCCGAAGGGAATGGTAGTCCATCCCGCGCCCGGAAACTATTCGGGAACGCTCGTAAACGCACTCCTTTTCCACTGTAAGGACTCGCTTTCGGGAATAAACGGAGAGATCCGTCCGGGGATAGTCCACCGAATCGACAAGGACACAAGCGGACTGCTCGTCGTTGCTAAAAACGACAAGGCACACAACTCGCTTGCCGCCCAGATCAAGGAGCACAGCTGCGAGCGCACGTACGAGGCGGTAGTAGTCGGCTCTATGAAGGACGACGAGGGAACGGTCAACGCGCCGATTGCCCGTCACCCGTACGATCGCAAGAAAATGGCGATAGTTACAGGCGGACGTGAGGCGATAACACACTGGTCCGTCGTTACGAGATACGAGGGATATACGCATCTTCGCCTTCGTCTTGAAACGGGAAGAACGCATCAGATAAGAGTTCACATGGCGTCCGTCGGACACAGCGTTTTCTGTGACAGTGTTTACGGAGGGCTTCATACGAAAACCGAAGCGGTGAACGCATCGAAGATAAACGGACAGTGTCTCCACGCAAGAACGCTTTCGTTTAATCATCCGACAAGCGGCGAGAGAATGCGCTTTGAAAGTGAGCTTCCCAAATATTTTACCGATCTTCTCGGAAAATTAACTGTTAAGTGACTTGGAAAAATTATGAAAATAATCGACGTTCACGCGCATTATGACGATTCTCGCTTTGCAGACGATCAGAGCGAGATCCTCACAGAGCTTTTTGACAGCTGCGCGGATAAAATAATAGGCGCGGCAACTAGTGTTGAGTCTTGCGAGAGACAGATCGCTCTTGCCGAAAAATACGACGGCTTTTACGCGTCGGTGGGAATACATCCCGAAAACGCAAAGGATCAGAAGGATATAGAGAAAACCGTGTCCGCACTTGAAAAGATGCTTTCTCACCCGAAGGTAGTCGCTATCGGCGAGATAGGACTTGACTACTACTGGGAGGACTATCCCGACAGAGATACGCAGAAGGCGTATTTCAGAGCGCAGCTCGATCTTGCAAGAAGGAGCGGCTATCCCGTCGTTATTCACGATAGGGAAGCGCACGGCGACTGTCTTGAGATCGTAAAAGAATACAAGGGCGTGCGAGGAGTTTTCCATAGCTTCAGCGGAAGCGCCGAGATGGCAAAAGAGCTTGTCTCTCTCGGCTGGTACGTATCCTTTTCGGGAGTTGTCACCTTTAAAAATGCAAGAAAAACCGTCGATGCGGCAGAGGTCGTTCCGATAGACAGAATACTTACCGAAACAGATGCGCCTTATCTCACGCCGCATCCGTACAGAGGACAGAGAAACGATTCTCACTACGTGCCTCTTATCGTGGAAAAGCTTGCCGAGATAAAGGGCGTATCCCCCGAGGAAATGAACGCCCAGGTGGCAAAAAACGCAAAAGAACTGTTTGGCTTTGGCAAAAACTGATCCGTATTGACAATTTACGGCAGAAATGATATAATCAAAAGAGTGAAAATAAACTTAAGGAGAAAACGAACTTGGCAAAGAAAGAGTACGGCGATCAGAGTATAACCTCGCTGAAGGGCGCGGACAGAGTCAGAAAAAAGCCTGCGGTAATTTTCGGCTCGGACGGACTTGACGGATGCGAGCACGCATTCTTTGAAATTCTCTCCAACTCGGTTGACGAGGCAAGAGAGGGACACGGTAACAAGATAATCACCACCGTGTTTAAGGATAACTCCATTGAGATAGAGGACGAGGGACGCGGAGTCCCGATGGACTATAACGAGCGAGAGGGAAGATATAACTGGGAGCTCGTTTTCTGCGAGCTTTATGCAGGCGGAAAGTACGAAAACAACAACAAAAACGCTTCGTACAGCTATTCTCTCGGTACTAACGGTCTCGGCGCGTGCGCAACACAGTGCGCATCGAGATATATGGTAGTAAAATCGCACAACGGTCAGAATTATTACGAAATGAACTTCTCTCGCGGCGAGCCTGACGGCGAGCTTATCAAGAGAGAGCTCCGTCGCGGCGAGAAAAAGCACGGAACTATCATCAGATGGCTTCCCGACCTTGACGTTTTCCGCGATATCGCGATCTCTCCTGCACACTATGCAGACGTTCTTGAGCGTCAGGCGATAGCAAATGCGGGAATACACTTCATTCTTCGCGTTGAGGCTGACAAGGGCTTTGAGGAAAAGGATTTCTACTACGAAAAGGGTATAGTTGAAAGAGTTGCGGGACTCGCAGGCGAAAAGTCGCTCACGATGCCTTATTTCATCACGGCAGAAACGTCGGGACGCGACAGAGAGGACCTTCCTGAGTATAGACTCAAAATGGAGGCGGCATTCTGCTTCTCGAACTACGTTCAGAATATCGAATATTACCACAACTCGAGCTGGCTCGAGCACGGCGGCTCGCCCGACAAGGCAACGAGAAGCGCCTTCGTTTCGGCTATTGATAAATATATCAAGGACGCGGGAAAATATAAGAAGAACGAAAGCAAGATAACCTTCTCGGACGTTGAGGACAGCCTTGTTCTCGTTACAAACTGCTTCTCGACCGAGGCAAGCTATGCAAACCAGACCAAAAAAGCGATAACCAACCAGTTCATAGCGTCTGCTATGACCGAGTTCTTCAAGAGATCGCTTGAAATATACTTTGCAGAAAACCCGGTAGATGCCGAGGCGATCTCCTCGCAGGTGCTTCTCAACAAGCGCGCAAGAGAGACGGCAGAGACCACAAAGCTTGACATCAAGAAAAAACTCAGCGGTAATACCGACGTCACAAACAGAGTTGAAAAGTTCGTAAGCTGCCGCTCGAAGGATCCCGAAAAACGCGAGCTTTATATAGTTGAGGGTGATTCCGCGCTTTCGTCCTGTAAGCTCGGACGCGACGCGGATTTCCAGGCGATAATCCCTGTAAGAGGTAAGACTCTCAACTGTCTCAAGAGCACCTACGATAAGATCTTTAAAAACGAAATAATCGTTGACCTTCTCAAGGTTATCGGCTGCGGCGCGGAGATAAAGAGCAAGAGCAAGGACGTTACCGCCTTTGACGTGAACGCTCTCAAATGGAACAAGATAATCATCTGTACCGATGCAGATGAGGACGGCTTCCAGATAAGAGCGCTCATTTTAACACTCTTTTACAGACTTCTTCCCACCCTTCTCAAGATGGGCAGAATATATATCGCAGAGTCGCCCCTTTTCGAGATAACCACGAAGGACGACACCCTTTTCGCGTACGATGAAAAGGAAAAGGCAGAGATAATCAAAAAGCTCGAGGACGAGGGCAAAAAGTACACCCTCCAGCGCTCCAAGGGACTTGGTGAAAACGAGCCTGAGATGATGTGGAAGACCACGATGAATCCTGCAAGCAGACGCCTTATCAGAGTTTGCGAGGCGGACGCGCAGGAGACTGCCGAGCTTCTCGACATACTTCTTGGCGATAATCTTCAGGAAAGAAAGCGCTTTATCACCGAAAATTCGAGCAAATACGTCAAGGATGCAGATATTAGCTAAAAAGTTAGTGAAATGGAAACAAAAATGTTTGAATTACTGAAAACAGAGGGTAGAGCGAGACGCGGACGAATGACTACCGTCCACGGCGTCATCGAAACCCCCGTATTTATGAACGTCGGAACGTGCGCGGCAATCCGCGGCGGCGCTTCGACAGACGATCTTCGCGACGTTAAATGTCAGGTTGAGCTGTCTAACACCTATCACCTTCACATTCGTCCGGGAGACGATCTGATATACCGTCAGGGCGGACTTCACAAGTTTATGAACTGGGACAAGCCCATTCTCACCGATAGCGGCGGATTTCAGGTGTTTTCGCTTGCAAAGCTGCGCAGAATAAAGGAGGAGGGAGTTTACTTCCAGTCTCACCTCGACGGCGCGCGTATATTTATGGGCCCCGAGGAGAGTATGCAGATACAGTCCAACCTTGCGTCAACTATCGCAATGGCGTTTGACGAGTGTATCGCAAACCCTGCCGAGTATAAGTACGTTGAGCAGTCGATAGCGCGTACCACGAGATGGCTCGTGCGTTGCAAGGAAGAAATGGCGCGCCTCAACTCGCTTGAGAGAACTATAAATAAAAATCAGCTTCTTTTCGGAATAAATCAGGGAAGCACGTACGCAGATCTCCGTATCAGACACATGCAGGAGATCGCCGATCTTGATCTTCCCGGATACGCTATCGGCGGTCTTGCCGTCGGTGAATCTGCAGAGGTCATGTACGAAACTATCGACGTCGTTGAGCCGTATATGCCCAAGGACAAGCCGAGATACTTAATGGGCGTCGGAACACCCGTCAATATTCTTGAGGCAGTCCACAGGGGTGTTGACTTTTTCGACTGCGTTATGCCCAGCCGTAACGCGAGACACGGAAACCTCTTTACCTGGGAGGGCAAGCTGACTCTCAAAAACGAAAAGTTCAAGGAGGACAGCGGTCCTATCTCCGAGGGCTGTACCTGTCCTGCTTGCCGAAGCTATTCGAGAGCGTATATACGTCATCTTTTAAAGGTTGACGAAATTCTCGGAATGCGCCTTTGTGTTCTTCATAATCTTCATTTTTATAATGAGCTTATGCAGAAAATACGCGACGCGCTCGACGAGGGAAATTTTGAGGAATTTTACAAAAAATACGTCGTTCAGCTTGACGAGAGAGTTTAAAAAAGCGAATAATATCCTGAAGGCGGCAAATACTATATTTGCCGCCTGAATTTTATACAAACGGGATGGAAATATGGACAAATATTCGCTTATTAACGGTAAAAACAAAAGAAAAGACCCCAAAAAGCCTGCGGGTAATGACCAATGGTCAAACGCAGAGCTGAGAGCATCTTCGTATTTTCGTGCCAAAAGCGACGAAAGGGAAAGCGGAGAAAACGTTTTGATCTCTCCGTTCCCCGAGAGTAAGACTTACACCTACGGTCTTAATTTTTAAAACACCTTAAAAAAGACCTTGCAAGGCGCACGAAAGAGTGTATCTTGCAAGGTTTTTGATTTTGTTTTCTGAAAGGGAAGTGAACTGCCGCAGGCTGACGGATGAGGAGATCAAATAAGCCTCTCTCCGTCCCAAAAGGCGGGACTCGTCCCAAAGGCTCTCCCTTCGGGAGAGCTCCCGACGCAGTCGGGTGAGAGGGCTGTTTCCCGACAAGCAAAAGAGAAACAAAATTTGCGCGAACACACGAAAACGCTATTGTGAGAAATCTTTTCGTTCATTTCTGTGTCGACAGAAACGAACCAAAGAACGATTAAGGACAGGGAGGGAGTGGCGAACTCGCCCTCCCTATCCTTAAAATCCAACCCACCCCCGCCACAAAACGAAACAACAGAGGCCAAATCTTCTATTCTTTGTTGTGTCTGATCGATGCGGCGCGGAAAGGCGCCTCTGCTTGTGGAAAGGGGTGAGGTTTAAGAACATACAAATAAATTTAACCTGCTTCCGCCACATAAAAGCCTTCTCCCACAGGAGAAGGCTTTTTTGATATACAGAAAGCAAAGAAAAGCCCCGCGCGAGGCGGGGCAAAAGGATAGTTATTTATACTTGTCTAAAACCGCTTGGTAATCGGGATTCTTGAGAAGCTCTGCACGTCTACCGCCCGTGGCATTGGAACGATAATCAATATTGAATTTGAAAAAGTTTTCGCTTATCGCTTCTCCATAACGGTCAAAGGCGTGATTCAGTGCCTGATTTTTCGCTCTCATATCTTCAAGCTTTTTTGTCACA